>JBDSPC010000062.1:0-3991 GCA_039914485.1 Nocardioides sp. | reverse complement strand
CGCATCACCGACGTACCTTCGGGCACGCTGATGCTGCGGCCGTCGATGTTCAGGGTGATTTGCACCTGGCTTTCGCGGGCGGGTGTGCCCAGATCGATATCGGTTTTCGGGTCGAAGAGAAGGCCGGCATCATCGGCCTGCTGCTGACCGGCATCTTCATCATGGTCGTCTACCGACTCGTCGGCGCCATGGCCACGCTCGCGCTCACGTCCTACGCCCTGCTCGCCGACGCCATGCTGCTCGCGCTCGGCTCGACACTCACGCTGCCCGGTCTCGCCGGTTTCGTGCTGGCCATCGGGATGGCGATCGACGCCAACGTGCTCGTCTTCGAGCGCGCGCGGGAGGAGTACGCCGAGTATCCGTCGGCCGGGCTCCGACGCGCCCTGGCGGTGGGCTTCAACAAGGCCTGGTCGGCGATCGTCGACTCCAACGTCACCACCCTGCTCGCTGCCGGCCTGTTGTTCGTGCTGGGCTCCGGCCCGATCAAGGGCTTCGGGGTGACGCTCTCGATCGGTGTCATCGCCTCCCTGATCTCGGCGCTGATCATCGCCCGCGTGCTCTCCGAGATGAGCGTCTCCACCAAGGCCGTCGAGAGCCGCCCGGCCATCAGCGGCCTCGGCAGCACTGGCAAGGTCCGCCAGTGGCTCGACAAGTCCAACTTCGACATCATGGGCAAGCGCCGCATGTGGCTCAGCATCTCGGGTGTCGCGCTCGTGCTGGCCGTGACGGGCATCTTCACGCAGGGCCTCAACCTCGGTGTCGAGTTCACCGGTGGTCGTCAGCTCGACTACTCGGTCTCGAAGACCATCAGCGTCGACGAGGCGCGCGCCGCCATCGCGGACGCGGGGTTCCCCGAGGCCGTGGTCCAGGGCGCCAACACCGCCGACTTCACCGTGCGCACGGGTGAGATCAGCAACGACGACGAGCAGAAGATCGAGGACGCGCTGGTCTCGATCGGTGGCACGGTCGAGAAGATCGACGACCAGACGATCGGCGCCTCCCTCGGCCAGGAGCTGCGCGACAAGGCGCTGATCGCTTTCGGCATCGCACTCCTCGCGCAGCTGCTCTATCTCGCGATCCGCTTCAAGTGGACCTTCGGTGTCTCCGCGGTCGTCGCGATGGCCCACGACGTGGTGCTCGTCGTCGGTCTCTTCGCCTGGCTGCAGAAGCCGATCGACGGCATCTTCCTGGCCGCCGCGATGACCATCATCGGTCTGTCCGTCAACGACACCGTGGTCGTCTTCGACCGGATCCGTGAGCGCTGGTTCGCCTCGCGTCCGGAGGAGTCCTTCTCGACCATCGCCAACCGGGCCGCGATCGAGACGATGCCGCGCACCGTGAACACGGGTCTCGGCACGATGTTCATCCTCGCCGCGCTCGCCATCCTCGGCGGTGACTCGCTGCGCGACTTCGCGATCGCGCTGCTCGTCGGTCTCGTCGTCGGCACCTACTCCTCCGTCTTCACCGCCACCCCGATGCTCACCTACTTCCAGCAGAAGTGGCCGATGGGTCGGACGAAGCGCGAGAAGGTCGTGCGCACGCCGGACGACTCCGGCGCCGTGATCTGACCTTGCGTACGCCGCACTGTCGGTGCTCGCCCGTAGGGTTCTCGGGTGCCTGAGACCGAAGCTCCGCCCGCGCGCAAGACCCCCGATGTCACCGGGGTGCTCGCCGCTGCGGTGACGGCCCTCGGTGGGCAGGAGCGGGCCGGCCAGATCGAGATGGCCACCCAGGTCTCCCAGGCCCTCGGCGACGGCAAGCACCTGCTCGTCCAGGCCGGCACCGGCACCGGCAAGTCGCTGGCCTACCTCGTCCCGGCGCTGCTCCACCACGACCGGGTCGTGGTCGCCACCGCGACCCTCGCCCTGCAGCACCAGCTGGTCGAGCGGGACATCCCGAGGCTGGTCGAGGCGATCGGCGATCGGGTCGATGCGACGTACGCCGTGCTCAAGGGCCGTGGCAACTACGCCTGCCTGCACCGGATCCGTGAAGGCGTGCCCGACGAGCAGGGCGCGCTGGTCGACGTACCCACCGGATCGATGGCCGAGAAGGTGCTCGAGCTTCGCGCGTGGGCCGAGAAGGAGTCCGAGGACTCCGGCACCGGCGAGCGAGACAACGCGCCGCGGCACACCGACCGCGAGTGGCGCCAGATCAGCGTCAACCACCGCGAGTGCCTCGGCGCGACCAAGTGCCCGTTCGCGGCCGAGTGCTTCGCCGAGCGCGCGAAGGAGAAGGCGCAGCGTTCGCACCTGATCATCACCAACCACTCGCTGCTCGCGATCGACGCGATCGAGGGGGTGCCGATGATCCCCGACTACGACGCGGTGGTCATCGACGAGGCGCACGAGCTGACCGCCCGCGTCACCCAGGCGGCGACCGACGAGCTCGCGGTCAACGACATCGAGCGCGCGTCGCGTCGCTCGCAGCGCTGGGTCGAGGACGAGTCGGCCGACGCGCTCGGCGAGGCCGCCGACGCGCTGGCCGAGGCCATCGAGGCCACCTCGCCCGGTCGGATCGAGGGACTCTCCGACCAGCTCGGCGAAGCGCTGACACTCGTGCGCGACGCCGCCCGAAAATGCCTCTCGGCGTTCCCCAAGGAGGCCCCGGGTGGCGACGGCGGCGACGCCGGCCGCACCCAGGCCAAGGGCATGGTCCAGGAGGTCTTCGTCAACGCCGAGCGGATGGCCGCCAACCTCGAGAGCGACGTGCTGTGGCTCAACGAGGCGCGCGACCGGATCCCCGCGCGGCTGCACGTCGCGCCGCTGCAGGTGTGGGGGCCGATGCGCGACAAGCTGCTCACCGACAAGACCGCCATCTTCACCAGCGCCACCCTGATGCTCGGCGGCGACTTCAACGCCGTCGCCGTCTCCCTCGGGCTCAAGCCGACCGAGCGCGAGGCGCCGTCGCGCTCGGGCGACGTGCTGCCGTGGCGGGGGATCGACGTCGGGTCGCCGTTCGACTACGGCCAGCAGGCGATCCTGTACGTCGCCCGCCACCTGCCGCCCCCCGGCCGCGACGGCCTCGTGAAGTCCCAGCTCGACGAGATCTGCGAGCTGGTCGATGCTGCGGGCGGGCGTACCCTCGGGCTCTTCTCCTCGCGCCGTGCGGCCGAGACCGCGGCCGAGGTCGTGCGCGAGCGGCTGCCCCACCTGACGACGCTGGCCCAGGGCGACGCGCAGCTGCCCGAGCTGGCCAAGCAGTTCGTCGAGGACCCGCACACCTGCCTGTTCGGCACGCTGTCGCTGTGGCAGGGGCTCGACGTGCCGGGGGAGACGTGCCAGCTGGTGCTGATCGACCGGATCCCCTTCCCGCGCCCCGACGACCCGCTGATGTCCGCGCGACAGCGGGCCGCGGACAAGGCCGGTGGCAACGGGTTCATGCAGGTCGCTGCCACCCATGCGGCGCTGCTGCTGGCCCAGGGGGCTGGGCGGCTGATCCGCACGACCTCCGATCGCGGTGTCGTCGCCGTACTCGATCCACGGCTCGCGACCGCTCGCTACGGCTCGTTCCTCAAGGCGTCCCTGCCGCCCATGTGGACGACGACCGACCCTGCGCTGGTGCGCAAGGCGCTGGCCCGGCTCGCAGAGGGCTGAGCTCAGCGAGGCAGCCGCGACTGCCCGTCGTAGCCGGCTTGCGGTGCGCCGACGCCGAAGAAGTCGGCCAGGGTGGGAGCCACGTCCAGCGTCCTGGCCTGGGTCGAGGCCGCGACGCCGCGGGGCACCCGCGGATGCCCGCCGCCGATGAAGAACGGGATGGGCCGCGTGGCCGGGTGTCCGTGGTTGCCCGGGATCGGGTTGGAGTAGACGTCCGGATCGGTGAACCGCCAGCCGGCCCGGCAGAAGACCACGACGTCACCGCTGAGGGGCCCGGTCCGCAGCGTGGTGTCGACCAGGGGGTCCAGTGCCTCGAGCACACCCGGAGTGGCCGTGGCGAGCTCGATCATCCGCGCGACCGCGGCCTGGCGAGCAGCCGGGTCACCGGTCCAGTAGAG
>JBDSPC010000045.1:0-4933 GCA_039914485.1 Nocardioides sp. | reverse complement strand
TGCGGTCTCGGGCCCGGACGGTCTTGCGAGCGACATCGCGCAGGCCTGCACGGACTACGAGCAGGCGATCGCGGATGCCGGAGGTGTCGATCTCCAGATCCTGGGGATCGGCTCCGACGGCCACATCGCCTTCAACGAACCCGGATCGTCGTTCGCGTCACGAACCCGGATCAAGACGCTGACTCGCCAGACCCGCGTCGACAATGCTCGCTTCTTCGGCGGCGACCTCGACGCCGTCCCCACCCACTGCCTGACCCAGGGCCTTGGGACGATCATGCAGGCCCGGCACGTCGTCCTCCTGGCCTCCGGCCTGGGCAAGGCGGAAGCCGTGCACCAGCTCATCGAGGGTGCCGTGAGCGCCCTGTGGCCCGCCACGATCCTGCAGCACCATCCGCACGTCACGGTGCTCCTCGACCCGGCGGCCGGCAGTCGCCTGCAGCTGGCCGGCTACTACCGCGAGACCTATGCGGCCAAGCCGAGCTGGCAGGGGATCTGACGATGCTGCTGTCGGCGGGGTCCGTGCTGACCGGGACCTCCTCGCTCGGTGCCGGCTGGGTCGAGATCGAGTCCGGCCTCGTGGTGGGCGTCGGCTCCGGGACCCCGGCTCGGCCAGTCGATGTCGACCTCGCGGACGCCGTCATCGCGCCGGGGTTCGTCGACATGCACGTGCACGGGGGAGGTGGTGCTGCGTTCTTCGAGGCGACCGACGACGCGGTCGCCGCCTCCCTGGCGCTGCACCGGCGCCACGGCACGACGGCCATGGTTGCCTCGCTGGTCTCGGACCATCAGCAGACGCTGCTGCAGCAGGTCGGTGCGCTGGCCGGCCACGTCGAGTCCGGCGAGCTCCTCGGGATCCACCTGGAGGGGCCCTGGCTTGCCGCGCGGCGCTGTGGCGCCCACGAACCGTCGGCGCTGCGCAGCCCGGATCCGGCGGAGGTGGAGGCGCTGCTTGCGGCGGGGCGCGGCGCCGTACGCATGGTGACTCTCGCTCCCGAGCTGCCCGGCGCCATCGAGGCGATTCGTCGGATCGTGGGGGCAGGCGCCGTGGCGGCGATCGGGCACACGGACGCGACCTACGAACAGGCGCGGGCCGCCATCGACGCCGGAGCGACGGTCGCCACGCACCTGTTCAACGCGATGCGGCCGGTCCACCACCGCGATCCGGGACCCGTCGTCGCCGCGCTCGAGGACCCCCGGGTCACCGTCGAGCTCATCACCGACGGCGTGCACCTGCACCCGGCCCTGCCCCGTCTCGTCACCGCCGACGTCGGCGCGGATCGGGTCGCGCTCGTCACGGATGCGATGGCGGCGGCCGGGATGGCGGACGGGGCATATCGACTCGGGTCGTTGGCCGTCGACGTCAGCGGCGGCGTCGCGAGAGTCGCCGGCACCGACACGATCGCCGGGAGTACGGCGACCATGGACACCCTGTTGTCGAAGGCCGTCGAGCATGCGTCCGGCGACCGTGAGGAGGCGTTGCTGACCGCGATCCGGCAGCTCTGCATCAACCCCCTGCGCGCGCTGAATCTGCCCTCGCCAGGACTGTCGCCGGGTGGCCCCGCTGATCTGGTCGTGCTCAGCCCTGAGCTGGCGATCCGGTCCGTCATGCGACAGGGGTCGTGGGTGCAGGAACGCGCCTAGCGCCGCGAGTCCACCCGCTCGAGGACCCGGAGCAGCACCCTGTCCGCGTCGGACATGGTGGTCTCCCCAGAGGCCGGGGAGGTGAGTATCTCGTCGACCTCGGGAGGCGGCGTCGCGCCAGCCGACCGGGCGGTGCCGACGATGACGCGGGCAGCCGCCACGGCTGCGGCTCGGCGCATGGTGATCACTGCCTCGTAGGTCGCCGGTCGCCCCTCGGGCGCCGGCACCTCCCACGCTGCGAGCACGGCGGCGAAGGTGGGGCTCAGGGTGACGACCGTCCACTCCCGCCGCATCGGCGAGTCGTCCGGTAGCTGGCACCGTGCGGGCCGCGCCTTCGGGTCGGCTGTCTGGCCACCGTCGAAGTCGGCGAGCACGGCCGACCACGACGCCGTACGCGCGAGCTCCTCCCAGCGGTGACGCGACAAGGCGAACTTGTGGCCCTCCTGGAAGGTCCCCAGGACCACCGAGCGGTCGGCGCGAGCGAGGCATTCGTCCTCGATCGCGTGACTGGCGTCGACCAGAGTCGACTTGCCGAGTCGTTGCGGTCGCAGGTCGGGGAACTCCCGGATGAGGGTGGCGTGGACCGACTCGCCGCCCTCCTGCCGCACGCGCTGCAGGACGGCGTCGATCGCGAGGTTGAGCGGAACTCCTCGCTTGCGCGCCTCCAGCACCTCGCTGACCAGAAGCACGTCGTCCTCCGTGAAGCGGCGATGGCCCGAGGCCGTACGGCGACCAGCGGGGAAGCCGAAACGGTTCTCCCAGGTGCGCAGCACGTTGGGCGTGACGCCGGTCCGTTGGGCAAGAGCGCCGATGCTGAAGTCGGTCACGGGAGGTTGCTCCTAAATTTCGGAGGGCCGAGGCTCTGGTCAAAACTGCTACAAAGAGTTATACATGTATGTAGAGGTATCCGCATACCAGTCGAGGAGCTCACTATGACCACCATGATTCTCATCAGCTCGGTCGCCATGCTGGTGGGCATTGTCGGCAGCTTCGTCATCTGGCGCATGGACGCGTCTCGAGCCGATGAGATCGACCACTCGCCGGCCCCCGTCCGCCCGACCCCCAGGGCGGCGGGCGCCGGCGAGTCCCCGAAGGAGATCGGGCTGCACTGAAGGTCAGGGTCGTACCAGCCGGCGCAGTGCCAGTTGTGCGAGGGGGGCGTAGCCGAGCAGTGCGAGCGGCAGCTCGACCCACGCCCGGGCGCCAGCTTCCGGGGCGTCATCGACTCCGTGCTTCATCGTGATCCCGATCGGCCGGCCCACGCGCCACGACCAGGTGCGCTGGACGTCGTCGATTTCCAGCACCTCGAACGGAACCCGAAGGCCGGCTGGTCCGTGGACCGTCCCGCTGCTCCCAGCACGCACCGTGCTGTCCGCACAGGTCACGCCGCGCAGGTGGGGCGCCCACGTCGGCCACAGCTCCGGCGTCACGTAACGCAGCCACACCTGTTCTCTGGTCGCCGCCCCGGCCGCTGAGATCCGCATGGCCTCACCCTGCCACGGCGACGAGAGGCACCGATCCGTTCTGGCATGCTCCGAACCATGCCGAACTTCTCCGACTTCAACATGGGCATCTATCTGGCCGGGCTGGGCGGCGAGAAGCCCGCATACCCGGTCAGCTACGCCGAGTTGCGGGCACTGGCCAAGGAGAGCCTCGACCCGGTGCTGTTCGACTATGTCGCGGGTGGGGCGGGCGATGAGGCCACCCAGCGGGGCAACGTCACCGCGTTCGAGCGCTGGGGACTCGTGCCGCGGATGCTGTCGGGTGCCGCGGACCGGGACCTGTCGGTGGAGCTGTTCGGGCGCCGCTACCCCACACCCCTGCTGATGGCGCCGATCGGCGTGGTCGGGATCATGCGCGACAGCCAGCACGGGGACCTCGAGGTGGCCAGGGCGGCCGCCGCGACCGGCGTGCCGATGGTCGCCTCGACACTCACGCAGGACCCGATGGAAGACGTCGCGGCGGCGCTCGGCGACACCCCGGGTTTCTACCAGCTCTACACGCCCAACGACCGAGCGCTCGCCGAGAGCTTCGTCCGTCGCGCGGAGGCGGCGGGGTACGCCGGCATCGTGGTCACCCTCGACACCTGGACGCTCGGTTGGCGACCGCGAGACCTCCAGCACGCGGCCATGCCGCAACTGCAGGGCCTGTGCCTGGCCAACTACTTCTCCGACCCGGTCTTTCGCAGCCGGCTGGAGAAGACGCCGGAGGAGGACCGCGAGGCCGCGACCTTCGCGTGGGCGATGACCTTCGGCGATCCCAGCCTGTCCTGGGACGACCTGGCATGGCTGCGCGGGCTCACCGACCTGCCGCTGCTGCTCAAAGGGATCTGCCATCCCGACGACGTCCGCCGCGCCCGTGACGGTGGCGTCGACGGCATCTACTGCTCGAACCACGGTGGGCGGCAGGCTGCGAGTGCCCCCGCACTGGGCTTCCTGCCCTCCGTCGTCGAAGCCGCCGAGGGCATGACGGTCATCTTCGACTCCGGAGTGCGCACCGGTGTCGACGTCGTGAAGGCCCTGGCCCTCGGCGCGACCGCTGTGGCCGTCGGGCGGCCCTACGGCTGGGGCATCACCGTCGGTGGCGCCGCCGGCGCCGAGCACGTGCTGCGCTGCCTGCTGGCCGAGGCGGACCTGACCATGGGGCTCAACGGCTACCGGTCGATCGCGGACCTGTCGCCCGACGTGCTCGTCCGGGTGCCCTGACGGTCACGACGACTGACGCGCTGCCTTCTTCGCTGCCGCCTCGGCACGGCGCTCGACGAAGCGGGCGGCCTCGACGTCCAGGGCCGACACGGCATTGGCGAGCTCGTTGCGAGCCTTCTCACCGTCAGCGTCGAGGCCTTCGAGCTCCCAGACGCCCCACTGGCGCAGCAGGGGAGTGACGATGTCGTCGTGGTGGATGCGCAGGTCGTAGATCCCGGCCTTGGCCATCGCGACCGCCTTGCGCGCGAAGCCGGGGATGACCTTGCCCGGCATCTGGAAGTCGACGACCTCGTCGGTGATCGCGCGCATCGTCTGGCTGGGTGCGAGCTCCAGGGCCGCGGTGATGATGTTGCGGTAGAAGATCATGTGCAGGTTCTCGTCCTTGGCGACCCTTTGGAGCAGCTTCTCGGCGATGGGCTCCTCGGTGTAGCGCCCCGTGTTGCGGTGCGAGACGCGGGTCGCGAGCTCCTGGAAGGACACGTAGGCGCAGACGTTGAGCAGCGACTTGTCGAGGCTCTCGTAGCCGATCTCCATCGTCTCCATCCGCGCCCGCTCGAGCTCGACGGGGTCGACGCCGCGGGTGACGA
>JBDSPC010000040.1:0-7779 GCA_039914485.1 Nocardioides sp. | reverse complement strand
CCGGACATGTCGCCGATGCCGACGGCGGTGAACTCCTCGGTCTGGCAGTCGATGCCGCGCTCCCGGAAGTGCCGCTGGACGGAGACCCAGGCGCCGCGCGCGGTGATGCCCATGGCCTTGTGGTCGTAGCCGACCGAGCCGCCCGAGGCGAAGGCGTCGCCGAGCCAGAAGCCGTAGGCGTTGGACACGCCGTTGGCAATGTCGGAGAACGTCGCGGTGCCCTTGTCGGCCGCCACCACGAGGTAGCTGTCGTCGCCGTCGTGGCGCACGACGCCCTTCGGCGGAACGGTCTCCCCCTCGACCAGGTTGTCGGTGATGTCGAGCAGGCCGGAGATGAAGGTGGTGTAGCAGGCGATGCCCTCAGCCAGCCACGCGTCGCGGTCGCCCATGTCGGGCAGCTGCTTGCAGAAGAACCCGCCCTTCGCGCCCACGGGCACGATCACGGTGTTCTTGACCATCTGCGCCTTGACCAGCCCCAGCACCTCGGTGCGGAAGTCGTCGCGGCGATCGGACCAGCGCAGGCCACCACGCGCGACGGAGCCGAAGCGCAGGTGCACGCCCTCGACGCGGGGCGAGTAGACGAAGATCTCGTAGCTCGGTCGCGGCTCGGGCAGGTCGGGGATGGCCGACGGCTCGAGCTTGAACGACATGTACGGCTTGGAGGTCGCTGCGCTCCCCGCCGCTTGGGTTCCGACGGACGAAGGTCGCTGCGCTCCCTGTCCGTCGGTCTGGAAGTAGTTGGTGCGCAGGGTGCTGCGGATGTGGGTGAGGTAGGACCGCAGGATCCGGTCGTGGTCGAGGGAGACCACGTCGTCGAGGGCGGTCGCGAGCTTCTCCTCGACGACCTCGATCCGCGCCGTACGCGCCTCGGCGTTGCCGGGCAGGTCGCCCTTGCCCGGGTCGAAACGGGCCTCGAAGAGGCCGACGAGCAGCCGGGTGATGTCGACGTTGCTTCGCAGCGCGCCCTCGATGTAGTCGAGCGCGAAGGGCGAGTTGCCCTGCTTCATGTATTTCGCGTAGGCGCGCAGCACGGTTGCCTGTCGCCACGTCAGCCCGGCACCGAGCACCAGTGCGTTGAAGCCGTCGGTCTCGTTGAAGCCGTCCCACACCGCACGCAGCGCGTCGGCAAACAGCGTGCGGGCGGTGTCGGGGAGCTGGCGTCCGTAGCGCAGCCCGAACTCGTAGATGTAGGACTCACGCCCCAGGCCGGTGAGCTCGTAGGGCCGCTCGTCGACCACCTCGACGCCCATGGAGGCCAGCATCGGCAGCACCTCGCTGAGCGACAGCGGAGCACCGACGCGGAAGACCTTCAGGCGAGCCTCGCCGCGACCTGCATCGACCTGCTCGAACAGCGCGAGGTCGATGCCCTCGTCGCCCTCGATGGCCTCCAGCCGTCCGAGATCGGCGGCACCGGTGCGCGGTTTGAAGTCCTCCTTGTAGGCCTCCGGGAACGAGTCGGACCACGTGCGCGCCAGGCGCGAGCCCCGCTCCTCGCCGTACTCCGCGACGACGGCGTTGGTGAAGTCGTCACGCCAGGAGCGCGCCGCCTCGACCATCCGCCGCTCGAGGTCGGCGACGTCGACGTCGGGAATCGTCTCCCCCTTGGCCGGGTGCACGACGAAGTGGACGCTCGCGGTGGTGGCCTCATTGACCCGGGCGGTGAACTCGACGCTCTCGCCATTGAGCCGCTCGGTGAGGATCTCGGCGAAGCGCTCGCGGACCGTCGTGTTGTAGCGATCACGCGGGAGATAGACCAGCACCGAGACGTAGCGGCCATAGGTGTCGCGACGCGCGAAGAGCCGCGGCTGACGGCGTTCGCGAGCGAACATCACGGACTGGACGGTCGGCGCCAGCTCGTCGGCCGGCGTCTGGAAGAACTCGTCGCGCGGGTAGTTCTCCAACGTGTCCATCAGCGCCTTGCCGGCGTGGCTGCGCGGGTCGAAGCCGGCCTTGCGCATGACGGTGGCCGTCTTCTCCCGCAGCAACGGGATCCGGGTGACCGACTCGGTGTAGGCGGCGCTGGAGTAGAGCCCGATGAACCGGCGCTCTCCCACCACCTCGCCGTTGTCTCCGAACGTCTTCACGCCGACGTAGTCGAGGTAGACGGGGCGGTGCACCGTGGCGCGAGAGTTGGCCTTGGCCAACACCAGCAGCGTCTTCTCGCGGGCCTTGTCCTTGACCACCGCGGGCAGCTTGGCGAAGGAGGGGGACATGTCCTGGTCGGCGCGCAGGATGCCGAGCCCGGTGCCGGGTACGGCGCGCAGTGCCCACTCCTCGTCGGCACCTTCGCCGACCGACTCGAGGCGGTATTCGCGATAGCCGAGGAAGGTGAAGTGGTCGTCGGCCAGCCACCGGATGAAGTCGCAGCCCTGCTGGATCTCGGTGGGGTCGATCGGCGGCGGGGTGGCCTCGATGTCCTCGACGACGGCCAGTGCGCGGTCGCTCATCTTGGGCCAGTCCTCGACGGACTCACGGACGTCGCGGAGCACTCGCTGGAGGCTCTCGACGATCTCCGACACCTCGCCCTCGTCGACCACACGGTCGATCTCGACGTGCATCCAGGATTCCTCGAGCGCCTCGGGTGCGGACTCCTCGACGACTCCGTCGGCCAGGGTGTTGACCCCCTGGAGGCCGCCGGCGATGTCGCGGGTGACCTCGAACCGGGGGTGGATGACGACGTGCACGTTGTGGTCGTGGCGCGACAGCTCCATCGTCACCGAGTCGACGAGGAAGGGCATGTCGTCGGTGACGACCTCGACGACCGAGTGCCCGGCCGCCGACCAGCCCGTGTCCACGGGGCCGGGCGTGACGACGCGGACCGTGGCCGTGCCCTGCGGGCGCGACGTCGCGATGGCGTAGTGGGAGGCGAGTGCGCCGTACACGTCCTCGGGACTGCGGTCGAGCAGGTCCTCCGGCGCGACGTGGCGGAAGTAGGCGGCCAGCAGCTCGCCGACCTGCCCGTGCGGCGGACCACCCGTGCCCCGGGATGCGCGGGCCACTGCCTCGGCGCGGTTGAGCAATTCGGCCTTGTCGTCCTCGAGCTTCGCCACCCCCCCGACACTAGGGGCCGACTTGTGACCTCCACAACACGGGCGCGTACCGGTCGGTTACATCCGGACGAAGTGCTGGTGGACGCGCTGGTGGACGTGCTGGTCAAGTCCGCGGATTGCCGTGAAGATGTGGCGCATGAAGCTCACGCATCAAGTCAGGTACGACGCTCCGCTCGCCGACGTCTACGCCATGCTCACGGACCCGGTGTTCCGCGAGCAGGCCGCGAGGTCCCAGGGGGTGACGTCCGTCGACGTCGCGGTGGACGGCGGCGATGTCCGCCTCGACATGGAGCAGCCCACCACCGACCTGCCCGGGTTCGGGCGCAAGGTCGTCGGCGAGACCAGCAAGGTGGTGCAGGCCGAGGCCTGGAACGGCGCCGACACCGCCGACTTCTCGATCACCATGCCGCCGCTGCCCGGCGGCATCCACGGCATCCGCACCCTCAAGGTCGACGGCGCCGGCACCCTGGACACGTTCGACGGGGAGTCCGGGGTCAGGATCCCGCTCATCGGCGGCAAGCTCGAGACCCTCATCGGCAGCAAGCTGAAGGATGGCTGGGACAACGAGCACGCCCTCGGCGTCTCCTGGCTGGCAGGAGACCGCTGATGTCCACGACCATTTCCGAGAAGCTGACCTACCCCGGCGCCACGTTGGAGCAGGTCGTCGCGATGCTGGCCGATCCCGCCTTCCGCGAGCAGGTCGCGACCTACCAGACCGCCGTGCGCAGCTCCGCCTCCAACACGGGGACCGGAGCCGGGAGCACCGCGCGCATCGAGATCGTGCACGGTACCGAGCACGTGCCGTCGTACGCACGAAAGTTCGTCGGCGACGAGATCTCGATCGTCCAGGACGAGACCTGGACCACCGACACCCACGCCGACGTGCGGGTCACCATCCCCGGCAAGCCGGGCGACATGACGGGCACCTACGACCTCGCCCAGGTCGGCGACGACGTGGTCCAGGACGTCAAGCTCACCGTGAAGGTGAACATCCCCTTCGTCGGCGGCAAGGTCGAGGACCTGATCGCCGGGCTGCTCTCCAAGGCCTACCGCGCGGAGAACAAGGTCGGCCTGAGGTGGCTCGCCGGCGCCTGATCACTCGTCGGAGGGCAGCGTGAGCCGGTGGGCCACGACCCCGTTGTTGCCGCGGGTCGGCATCAGCAGGATGTCGCCGAACACGACGCCCTTCGGGCCGGCCACGGCGTAGTCGTTGCCGCCGTCGAGGTCGCCCACGATGTCCACGGCGTTGTCGTCGAGGTTCGTCGTGGTCAGTCGCCCGTGCCCGGAGCTCAAGCCCTCGGGGTCACCGTCGATCCCCAGCAGAGCTCCGTCACGGATCGCGATCGGGATCCACTCATCGGCGTCGCGGTAGCGGACGTGCCGCACGATGGCACCGTCCTCGAGGTTGAAGACGGTGACACCCGTCCAGTCCTGGGCGGCCATCACCAGCCGGTCGCCGTCGACCGCGGTGAAGGCCTCCTCGCTGTCGATCGACAGTGGAGCCAACAGGCGAACACCCTGGTCGTCGATGCGCACGAGGCTCGGGTGGTTCTGCCTCGCCGACCCGGCGAGCACCGTGAGCGGGTCGGCGGACACGACCCTCGTGGGTGCCGTGATCCGGCCCGGGGCGGTGGGCGCCATCCTGGTCTCGCCGGTCGCTATGTCGACCACGCGCCAACCGACGGGGTCGCGCAGGTCACCGGCATCGCCGGGTGTTCGGACGATCACCACGCCCTGCCCGGCGAGCACGCTGTCGCTGCAGGCGGCGTCGATCCGGCCGAGTGCCGCCCCTGTGGTGAGGTCGATCCGGCGGGCACCGCACTCCATGGTGGCGAGCAGCACCTCGCCGCCGACGTCCAGCGACGGTGCCCCGATGAACGGGCGCTCCCAGACCACCGACGCGCTCTCCAGGTCGATGCCCTTCACGGTCGTACGGCGCGCGGTCGGCGCCCCACCGGTCGGCGCACACCGGCCGACGACGACCGCCACCAGCCCGATCTCGGACGGTGACCGGGTCGTGCCGCACACGGGGCCGCCCAAGGGCAGCCGCCACACCTCCGCGCCGCTCTCGCGATCGAGGGCCACGAGGCCGCGGGGGCCGGCGACCACCACGTCGTCGCTGTACTCCCACAGCCACGGAACGCCTTGGCGCACCTTGACGGGAGCACGCCACGCGGTGCTGACCGAAGCCGCCGGCGTCGCGGTCGAGGACTCCGCGACCGGAGTCGCCGGAGCGGGCTTCTCGTCAGCAGTGCAACCGGCCGCCGTCACGATGACGGCGGCCAGCACTGCGGCGTACGAACGACGCATCACCCGTCGGTGGGCTCGTGGCGACGTCGGTGCCAGACCACGAGCGCGAGCAGCACGAACGGCCCGAACGCCAGCAGCAGCGTCAGGACCTGCTCGAAGGGGTGCAGCGCCCCCATGTGGAGTGGGATCACTGTGCCAATCTCATTCGGCGTCCATGTAGGGGTAGCGGTGGTCCTTCGGCGGCACGAAGGTCTCCTTGATCGAGCGCGGCGAGGTCCAGCGCAGCAGGTTGACCGCGGCACCTGCCTTGTCGTTGGTGCCCGACGCGCGACCGCCACCGAAGGGCTGCTGCCCGACGACGGCACCGGTCGGCTTGTCGTTGATGTAGAAGTTGCCGGCCGCGAAGCGCAGCTCACGCCGGGCCCACGCGATCGCGGCGCGGTCCTGCGAGATGATCGCGCCGGTCAGGGCGTACGGCGCAAACGACTCCATCTGGGCCACGACCGACTCGAACTTGTCGTCGTCGTAGACGTAGACGGCCAGGATCGGCCCGAAGTACTCGTCCGAGAACATCTGGTCGGTCGGGTCGGTCGACTGGATGATCGTGGGTCGCACGAAGTAGCCGACCGAGTCGTCGGTCTGGCCACCGGCGAGCAGCGTGAGGTGCTTGTTGGCGCGCACCCGCGCGATCGCCTTCGTGTGCTTGGCGAAGGCCCGGTCGTCGATCACGGCGCCCATGAAGTTGGTGAAGTCGGTGACGTCACCCATCGCCAGCCCCTCGGTGTCGGCGATGAGCTGGTCCTTGATCTTGTCCCACACCGACTTGGCGACATACGCACGCGAGGCCGCGGAGCACTTCTGCCCCTGGAACTCGAACGCACCGCGGATCATCGCGACGCGCACGACGTCGGGGTCGGCGGACGGGTGGGCGACGATGAAGTCCTTGCCGCCGGTCTCGCCGACGATGCGCGGGTAGGAGCGGTAGCGGTCGATGTTCTCGCCGACGCTCTTCCAGAGGCTGTGGAACGTCGGGGTCGACCCGGTGAAGTGGATACCGGCCAGGTCGGGGTGCGTCAGCGCGACCTTGGAGACGTCGAGGCCGTCACCGGGCAGCATGTTGATGACGCCGGGCGGCATGCCGGCCTCCTCGAGCAGCTCCATCGTCAGCGACGCGGCGAGCTGCTGGGTGGGCGACGGCTTCCAGATGACGGTGTTGCCCATGAGCGCCGGTGCGGTCGGCAGGTTGCCGGCGATGGCGGTGAAGTTGAACGGCGTGATCGCGTAGACGAAGCCCTCGAGCGGGCGGTGGTCGGTGCGGTTCCAGATACCGGGGCTGTTCGCGATCGGCTGGTCCGTCAGGATCTCGCGGGCGTAGTGGACGTTGAAGCGCCAGAAGTCGATCAGCTCGCACGCCGAGTCGATCTCGGCCTGGTAGGCCGTCTTCGACTGGCCGAGCATCGTGGCCGCGTTGATCCGCTGGCGCCAGGGACCGGCGAGCAGGTCGGCGGCCTTGAGGATGATCGCGCACTTGTCGTCGAAGGGCATCCGCTGCCACGGCAGCGCGGCGCCCTTCGCGGCCAAGATCCCGGCCTCGGCATCCTTGGTCGTCGAGTTCTTCAGCGTGCCGAGCACGTGCTGGTGGTCGTGCGGCTGCACGACCTTGATCTCGGCGCCGCCACCGTTGCGCAACTTGCCGTTGATGTGCGCACGGAAGTTGTGCTGCTTGCTCTCGAGACGGGCGAGCTCCGCCTTCAGCTCAGCCCGTTCGGGGCTGCCCGGGGCGTAGGTCAGGTTGGGCTCGTTGATGGGAGCCGGCGGGGTAGTGATCGCGTCCATGAGCCGACCCTAGGCGATGAGCGCGAGTGGGGTCGCGGAGCGCCCCGCTCCCGCTCATCGACTCGTGGTCGCGAACTGGTGAGCAGGCCCACGGCCGAGCCCGCGAGGTCGTGACGGCCCGCGGAACCGAACTCCTCAGCGACCCGCGAGCACGTCCGATATTTCCTGCGTCGCATACCAGGCGAGGTCGTCGTCCGGGTCGGCGTCGTCCTCGGTGTCGACGTGCACGGCAGCCCACCATTTCTCCGGTACGGCGCCCGCCGCATCGACCACGTCCGCGACGAGCACGACGCGGCGACCCGGCCGCTCGATCAGGGCTGCGGACGCGTCGGCCGCCGTCATCAGGGCGGCGTACTCAGCCTCCTCCGACTCGTCCTCGGCCACGATCTTCTCCACGTCGGCGTCGACGGCCCCTGTCTCAACGGCCCGTGCCAGCAGGTCAAGTGTCAGTGGCAGATAGACCCTCACGACTTCGGCGCCTTGGACGGGACGGCCTTCTTGCGACCCCGCGGCGCGCGTTGGCGCGTCTCGCTCGCCGACTCCTTGAGCTCCTCGAGCGACTCGAGGATGCACTGGCCGAGGGTGTCCACGTCGGGCAGCGCGTCACGGTCGGCGGTGATGCCGTAGAACACGCCGCCGTTGT
>JBDSPC010000015.1:0-2641 GCA_039914485.1 Nocardioides sp. | reverse complement strand
ACGGTGGGCGCCGTGGCCACGCACATCGCCCGGCGCGGCACCCTCAACCTGGTGGGCGAGACCGCCCTCGACGGCCTGGTGGACACCGACGTGGGCCGTCTGCACTACGACTACACCGCCTACATCGGCGGTCGAGGCCCGGACATCGCCGCCTCCTACGGGGAGGCGCGCAACCGCTGCGACCTGCGCTCGGAGGGCACGACCGTCTTCGTGGGCGCCGGCGGCCCGATGGGGCTGATGCACGTCCAGCGGGCCATCCAGCAGCGTGGAGGACCCCGGAAGATCGTGGCCACGGAGGTGAGCGACGAGCGGCTGAAGGCCCTCGAGGACCGTCTGGGCCACGTGGCGCAGAGCAACGACTGCGAGCTGATCACCTTCAACTCCCAGACCGCCGACCAGTCGCTCCGCGACTTCGTCATGGGGCTCACCGACAACCGGGGTGCCGACGACGTCGTGGTCAGCGTCCCCATCTCCGAGGTGATGGCGGAGGCCGACACACTGATGAACGCCGACGGCATGCTGGTCTTCTTCGCCGGTGTCCCCAACGGCACGCTGGCGCCCCTGAACCTGAGCGCGGTCTACCTGGCCAACGCCCAGTACACCGGGACATCAGGCCTGACCATCCACGACCAGCAGCAGGTGGTGGACCTCGCCAACCAGGGTGACCTCTCCCCGGGATCCATCGTGGGCGCCGTCGGCGGCATGCGCGCGGCCAAGGACGGTCTCCAGGCGCTGGTCGATGGTCGCTACTCAGGAAAGGTCCTGATCTTCCCCCAGATCCACGACCTCCCCCTCATGGGGCTCGACGAGCTGAAGGAGACGTTGCCGGACGTCGCCGCGAAGCTGGGAGCCGGCGACACCTGGAACGACGAGGCGGAGAGGGCGCTGTTCGAGAGCCAGCTGAACGTCTAGCGGCATCCATCGAGCCGACGTGCACCGCCTCGGCCCGCCGTCGTAGCCGGGCGGAGGAGCGCGAATCGGGATGAAGCCACAGACTCGGGCAGAAAAACGTGTCCGAATGCTTGGCAATATGCCCGTTCGTGCGGTTTACTGGCGACCAGATGTGACTGAGGTCACCCAGACCTGGAGGAAGCGATGTCCACTCAGACTGCCCCCCGCGGTAGCGCGCGGGTCCACGTGCAGAAGTTCGGCACGTTCTTGTCCAACATGGTCATGCCCAACATCGGCGCGTTCATCGCGTGGGGTCTGATCACCGCATTGTTCATCGAAGTGGGCTGGCTGCCCAAGCTCGGAATCGGGGATACCGCGAGCAGTTGGGTGGCGGAGATCGGTGGCTGGGGTGACTTCGCCGGTGGCGGCATCGTCGGCCCGATGATCACCTACCTGCTGCCGATCCTGATCGGCTACACCGGCGGCAAGAACATCTACGACACCCGCGGTGGTGTGGTCGGTGCGATCGCCACCATGGGTGTCATTGCTGGCACCGACATCCCGATGTTCATGGGCGCGATGATCATGGGCCCCCTCGGCGGCTTCACCATGAAGAGGATCGACGCCATCTGGGACGGCAAGATCAAGCCCGGCTTCGAGATGCTCGTCAACAACTTCTCCGCCGGCATCTGGGGCATGCTCCTGGCCGTCTTCGGCTTCTTCGCCATGAGCCCCATCGTCTCCTGGATCGCCGACCGGCTCGGCGAAGGCGTCGACTGGCTGGTCGGCAACGACGTCCTGCCGCTGACCTCGCTCATCATCGAGCCGGCCAAGGTGCTCTTCCTCAACAACGCCATCAACCACGGCGTGCTCACGCCGCTCGGTGCCAACGAGGTGGTGGAGAAGGGCAAGTCGGTCCTGTTCCTCCTCGAGGCCAACCCCGGCCCCGGTCTCGGTCTGCTGCTGGCCTACATGGTCTTCGGCAAGGGCCTGGCCAAGGCCTCGGCACCGGGCGCCGCGATCATCCACTTCTTCGGCGGCATCCACGAGATCTACTTCCCCTACGTGCTGATGAAGCCCAAGCTGATCCTCGCGACGATCGCGGGCGGCATGGTGGGCATCTTCATCAACGTCATCTTCGGCGTCGGCCTGGTTGCCCCAGCCGCTCCTGGCTCCGTCTTCGCCGTCTACGCGCAGACCGCCAGTGGCAGCTACATCGGCGTCACGCTCTCCATGCTCGGCGCAGCCGGGACCTCGTTCCTGGTCGCCGGCTTCCTGCTCAAGACCGACAAGGCCGAGGAGGCGGACGACCAGCTGGTCCACGCCACGGCCGACATGGAGGCGATGAAGGGCAAGAAGTCCTCGGTGTCCTCCATGCTCACCGGTGCATCCGCTCGCAGCGGCCCGATCTCCAACGTCGTCTTCGCCTGCGACGCCGGCATGGGTTCATCCGCGATGGGCGCCTCGGTACTGCGCAAGAAGATCCAGGCGGCTGGCTACGGCGACGTGAAGGTCACCAACCAGTCGATCGCCAACCTGACCGACACCTTCGACGTCGTCGTGACGCACCAGGACCTCACCGACCGGGCGCGCCAGCGCACGGGTTCGGCGGTGCACGTCTCCGTCGACAACTTCATGAACAGTCCTCGCTACGACGAGATCGTCGAGCTCGTGCGACAGAGCAACGGCGAGGGCGGCGGCGCCGGGGCGGCGGAGGTTGCCGACGAAGGATTCGACAGCGACGTACTCC
>JBDSPC010000033.1:0-6058 GCA_039914485.1 Nocardioides sp. | reverse complement strand
GGGCGGCGCGGACGCACTGGACGTCACGGTTGCACGCCTTGTCACTGCTGCCGGCCGCGTTGCGCAGCCGCTCCCGCCTCGCTGTCTCGCGGGTGCTGCGGCACGTCCTGTCCTAGCAGGCCGGGCTCACCTCAGGTCGAGCTCGCGCAACCGTTGGGCGAAGCGCCAGGAGGCCTGCCCGTCGAGGGGTACGACGCCCGGCCGGTCCCCGACCGTTCGCTTGGCGAACCCGTCGTCGGCCGCGGCGTGGAGGTGAGCGAGCAGGGCGTCGGTGTCGCCTGCGTGCGCGACCGACGGCCAGCCGTCACCCTCGAACACGGCGGAGACCCGTCCCCCGGCCACGTCTGTGCTGTCGGCGCGGCTTGCGGCGTACCGGATCAGCGGCGTGCCGAGGACCAGGGCGTCGAAGGCCTCGGGGGCGTGATCCGTGACGACCGCATCGGCGACGCGATGGATCAGGCTCGTCCACGGCGACGTTCGGGCATTGAGCGACACGATGCCGTGGTCGTGCTCGTCCTCGGTGAAGGCGCGCAGCCAGCCGTCGACGCGCTCCACGCGTGACTCACGGATGCCGACGGCAACGTCGTGCTCGCGCGCCCAGGCGACGATCCGGGCGATCTCCTCGGGCGTGTGGTGGCAGGCGTCGCGGACCCACCACACCACGAGCGCGCGGTCGCCGATGCGCTCGCGCAGCCGCGACTCCTCGGCGGCGAGGTCGGCCGGCAACCGATCGGCGAGAAGGAAGTCGTGGCGCGGCAGACCTGTGTCCCACATCTTGCGCAGGTCGAGGTCGGGGTCGGCGGCGGCGCGCACGAGCGCGTCGGCCTGGGAGACGACCGCCATCGCCTTGAGCTTGCGCCACTCCCCGTCCGGGTGCGCGGAGACCGCGTGCGGCAGCAGTGGGAGGCCCAGACCGGCATGGATGAAGTCGTGGCGCGCGGGGGCGAGCGGCAGCTTCACGGCGAGATTGGGCTCGGCATCGACGAGGATGCGCCCCGACCGCACGAGCAGGCGTTGCCCGTCGACTGTGTTGGCGGGCAGCACCGTGACGTGCTCTCCGGCCAGGTCGTCGTCGAGGGGGCGCGGGCCGGTGAGCACGATCTTGCGGATGCTCGGGTCGTGCCGGACCTGCTCGAAGACGGCACGCAGACCGGGATCGAGCCGTCCGGTCGCGTGGTTGGTCAGGAACGCCCACCAGTGCCCGAAGCCCGGGGACTCGACATCCAGCTTGCGCAGGGCGTTGCCCCAGACAGCGCGCGGCGGCACGATCCGCCGGCCCGCGTCGTCCAGGTGCACGCCGTACGCCTCGTGCAGCCTGTCGCCCGGAGAGACGCGCGCGATGTTGGCAGCGATCTGCTCCACCGGTGCGTCCGGGGCGACCGCGCGGAGACGTTCGGGCCAGGCGTCGACGTCGAGGACGT
Organism: Nocardioides sp.; assembly: GCA_039914485.1. Classification (GTDB taxonomy): domain Bacteria; phylum Actinomycetota; class Actinomycetes; order Propionibacteriales; family Nocardioidaceae; genus Nocardioides. The sequence continues at coordinate 4,637 of JBDSPC010000033.1, read as the reverse complement.
GCATGGAGTTCTCGCCGAGGAAGTTGCGCTTGATCAGCGGGAAGCCGCGCTCGATCAGCTCGAAGACCTGGTGGGAGTAGAGCGGGTGGAACGCGTAGAGGTCGGGGATGAAGGTGTCGAAGTCGAACCCGGCGTCCATGAGGTAGCGGCTGATGCCGACCTCGTACTTGTGGACGACCAGCATCTTGTCGCGCTGCCCGCTGACCGTGTCGAGGCGGAACCGGAAACCGGGGTCGCTGATCACCGGGCGGCGGTAGACGAGGAAGTAGGAGCTGAGGTGGAGGTAGTTGACGTCGTTCCACTTGCGGGGGCCGAGGAAGCGGTCCTTGGCCTCGGCCAGCGGGATCGGGTCGTCGTCGCCGTCGTAGGCCTCGCCGTGCTCCATCGACGTGAGCTGCAGGCTCCACCAGTCGCAGGCGCGTGCGTCCATGCGCTCGAAGACCTCGTCCAGCGGACGCAGGAGGTAGCAGCTGTCGTTGGCCAGGATCACTTCGTCGTAGCCGTCGAACACGTCCCAGCCGACCAGGTCGCGGGCCAGCATCGAGAACGAGCCGAAGTCGTAGGCCGCGTGCGGGACGCTCCACGCACCCTTGGTGATGCCCGCGATCTTCTCGCGTTCGCCGGGCTCGAGCACGCCGTCGGCGAGGTAGTAGACGTCGGCGTGCCGGGCCAGCTCGGTCAGGTAGTCGACGACGTAGTCATCGATGAGGCCGTCACGGTCATAGGCGGCGAAGAGGCAGACCCGCTTCGGCGTCCCCTCCAGGCGGGTCGGCGACCGGAGCGGAGACTGGTCCGGGATCGGCGCCAGCCCTGCGTGCCGACCGACGAGCAGGTAGTGCAGCAGCGGGTTGACCTGGGTGGCGGTCGGGTCGAGGTGGGTGGCCCAGTAGGACCAGAGGTCGAAGCGCAGGCTGGGCGCGCGCAGGTCGAGCCAGCCCTGCTCGACGAAGTGCCGGACGGGCTCGACACCCAGCCTGAGACGGTGCTCCTCGGCGTACTCCTCGGCGTCGAAGTAGCCGCTCGCCGCGACGACCGCGCAGGCGGCGTTGAGCTGCACGTCGAGGGGCGGCGGCGCCGGGTCTCGATCGGTGACGGGCGCAAGGCCCTGCGCCAGGGCCGTGCGGACCATCTCCTCGCCCGCGGCCTGGCTCTCCTGGGACGCCTTGCGCCACTGGCGGGCGAACCGGTTCCACCGACGCTGGAAGTCTCGGACCGTCTCCTGGCGAGCCGCGAGCTCGTCGGCGTCGCGAGCGGTCTGGGTCGAGTCCGTCATCGCCGGCGGGGCGGGTAGGACTCGGCGCCCCGAGACTCCGGGGACAGCAGGAAGTGCACCAGCGGGTTGACCTTGTCCTTCAGCACATCGGGGTGGTCGACGCAGTACTGGGCAATGTTGAAGTGCTCGCTCGGGCTGCGGAAGGGCTCGAAGGGGTGGCGCAGGAAGTGCAGCGCAGGATCCATACCCAGGTGCACGACGTCGGGGTAGGCGCGGAGGTACCACGGAGCGTCGAACAGATCGGAGTCGCGGATCAGCTCGAGGTGCACGGCCTCGGTCCGGCTCGGCGGTCGGAACCGCTTGCGCAGGATCTCGGCGCCCTTGCCCAGACCGGCGTTCTCGATGCGGAGTCTCGCAGCCAGTGCCGTGGCGAACTCGCCGGCGGCCTTGATCGCCCGGTCCCGGTCGACACGGATCTTGATCTCCTTCTCGGCCCAGGACTCCTGCTCCTTGCGCAGCGCTGCGAGCTCCGCGCGCGCAGTCGCGAGCTCCGCGGTGAGGCGGGCGATCTCGTCATTGTCCTTCGGGTCGGGCACGTGCGCGACCTTATCGCCCGTCGTAGGTTGGTCAGGTGAGGTGCAGCCCGTTCGTCGCCGCGGGACTCGTGGCTGCCCTGATGACGGCATGCTCGCCCTCACCGTCGCCGTCGCCCCCGGCCGCGTCCCCGACGTCGGCCGCCACGTCCTCACCACCCTCGTCTGCCCCCACCACGGCGACCTCGACGCCGACCTCTCCCCCGGACCCGGTCTCGATCGCTGCCCTGCAGACCATCTCTCACCGAGGCTCGCAGCTGCGGCTCGGTGCCGTGCGCGAGCGCACGGCGGCGTACACCTCGTATGACGTGACGTATCGCGCGACCTCCGGGCGGCGGGACTTCACGATCAGCGGGGTGCTCAACGTGCCGACCGGCCCCGGCCCGTTCCCGGCCGTGGTGCTGGCGCACGGCTACATCGACCCGGCCTACTACGTGCGAGGCCAGGGGATGACGCGCGAGCGAGGGGTGTTCGCGAGTCGGGGGTATGTCGCGCTGCACGTCGACTACCGCGGGCATGCGGAGTCGACGGACGACCCGCGCTCGGACCGGGATCTGCGGCTGGGCTACTCCGCCGACGTCATCGCCGCCGTGAAGGCGCTGCGCGCCTCCAACCTTCCGGTGGACGACGACCGGATCGCGCTGATGGGCCGCTCGATGGGCGGCGGTGTCGTGATGAAGGCCCTGATCGCGGAGCCCGGGCTGGTGCAGGCCGCGTCCCTGTGGGCCTCCGTGTCGTCACTCGAGGACGAGAACTTCAACCACTTCATCCGTGCCGACGGGGACTCCCGGGGCGCGTCGATCGTGGCGGCGCACGGGCTGCCCGAGGACGAGCCGGACTTCTGGCGCGCCGCGTCGGCGCGGCCCTACCTCTCCTCGATCACCGAGCCCGTGCTGATCGTGCACGGCCGCGTCGACGACACCTGTCCCCCTCGCTGGGCGCGCGCCACCCAGGCGGCGATGCAGCGAGCCGGGGTCGACTCGACGCTCGAGTGGTACGACGACGGGCACGCCTTCGGACCGGCGTTCACCGCCGCGATGGACGGCACGATCCGCTACTTCGACAACCAGCTGGCCTGATCGAGCAACGCCAGCACGTGCCGGGCCTGGTCCTCGGTCGAGCCGGCCGGGTTGCGCACGAAGCCGCCGTTGCCGGGCAGCATCTTCATCAGCCAGAAGCAGGCGAGCAACGCTCGGTGCTGCTCGAGCCGCGCCCGCTGAGACCCGTCCAGGCCGAACTCGGCGATCAGGGCCTCCACGTCGAGGCTGCGGGTCAGCCGCGACGACGCGTGCTCGACCACGTCCGCGATCTCGTGGGCGAGGTCGGAGGCGCCGTACTCCTCCCAATCGATCAGCCGGCAGACCTCCCCGTCCCAGAGCACGTTGTCGAGGTTGCCGTCGCCGATCGCGATCACTGGATCCACGATGTCGGGCAGGTTCACGGTCGCGAGCCAGTCGACCGCGCGATCCTTGGCGATCAGCACGAGCCCCGCGTCCTGGCACGCGGTGAGGTCGTAGTCCTCGGCCAGCCACTCGTGCACCTTGTCCCGCATCACGGCCGGTCCGTTCGCGCGCTCCGCGAGACCGTCCGGCACGGCTACGGCGAAGAGCCGGCGCATCGCCTCGGCCAGCCCCTGCTCCTGGGCGACGCTCAGTCGTCCACCCAGCGGTTCGCCGGCCACCAGCGACATCACGACCACGGGCCGCCCGTCCTCGACCGCGCGGTCGAGGGGTGACGGCGCGAGGTCGGGTGCCTCAAGGGCCAGGTGCTGCAGGGCCGCCCACTCGCGCTCCGGCTCCCCGTCGTCCCAGGAGACGTAGCGCTTGCGGACGACGTCGCCGCCGACCGTGACGTCGTGGGTGTGTGCCATGGCGGCCACGCTAACCAGCCGGCTGTGAAACTCGGCGAGTCGAGGAAGGTTGCGAGGGGTGCGGTCAGGGCAGGGTGTCGCCATGACCTCGCCCTCCGACAAGCCCGTGCAGGGGCCAGCAGCTGCCGGGATCGTCGCGAACGATCCGTTCTGGTCGGTCGTCCGCCGCCGCCACCCCGACATCGACATCGTGGTGCTGCCACCGGACGAGGCCCCCGACCTGACTCCCGCGCCGGGTGCCGAGCCGATCCACACGGGCGCGGCACGGACCGACTTCGAGGCCGACGTCGCCGACCTGTGGGACCGGCTGGGACAACCGGAGGAGCGGTCGTCGGTGCGCTGGACGACCGCCCCCAACCGGGGAGCGGTCGCGCTGGAGGGGCGGATCACCGCCGAGGACGTTGACCCCGACGAGGCTGCTGCCACGTTGCGCCGTGCAGCAGAGCGGCTCGCCGACGCGGGCTGGCACGTGCTGGTGCCGCCCGACGGCCTGCCGCGCCTGAGCGCCGGACAGGTCCGGTCCACCGGTCGCCGTACCGTCCAGCTGGTGCACGTGCCCGACCTGGCGCGCCTGACGCTGATCGTGCGCAGCGAGCCGATCCCGGTCTCGCGCAACACCGCGGCGACGCTGCTGGGCGGGGCGCGATGACGACCGGGATGGAGTACGGCGCCATGGGCTCCGCCGCCCAGGATTGGCGCGACATCAGCGAGCTGATGGACGGCACCGTGGGCAAGCTGTCGGGCGCCTCCACCGGCTCCTTCGCACCGTCGGTGCAGCCCGCGGCCAAGGCGTTCGTGACCGCCTGGCAGGACTTCGGACGCGACAGCGCCGACATCGCGACCGGCTTCGCCGAGGCGCTCGAGCTCAACGTCTCCGACCAGAGGGCGATCGACGAGGCCGTCCGTGACGGCTTCGACGGCCGACTGGGCCCGGCGCGGTGAGCGCCATCGTCATCCCGGC
>JBDSPC010000479.1:0-5979 GCA_039914485.1 Nocardioides sp. | reverse complement strand
GAGCAGCGTGCGCAGCGGCATGCCGTGCTGACCCTCGAGCCCGGGCCGCACCCTGTCCAGCGCGGCCGCGTCGAGCACGCCGCACAGCTGCCGCCTCCCGGTCTCGTCCGAGAGGAACGCTCCGTCGTGACCGGCGGCCGCGTCACGCAGGCGGCGGAAGGTGTGGGCCGACACGCGTGGCATGTCGACGGCGAGCACCCCGATCAGCCGCGCGGGTCGCAACAACATGTCGACGCCGCTGAGCAGTCCCGCCACCGGCCCGCCGAGTGGGGGGTCCTCGACGGTGAACGTCACGGGCCGCGTCGTTCGCACCGTCCGCGGCCCCACGACGACCACCTCGTCGGCATCGAGGAAGGCGTCGAGGCAGATCTCCAGCAGCGTCCGGCCACCGAGCTCGATGCTCGCCTTGTCGATCCCGTCCATTCGCGCAGCCGTCCCGCCGGCGAGCAGCACACCGCTGAAGCCGGCGGCGCCGAGGTCGAAGTCCATGCCCGGAGTCTCCCAGCGCTGGCCCCGGGCTGGCAGTGTGGGGGAGTGACTTCCGATCAGTTCCGCGTCCGGCTCGTGCAGTGGGCCAGCGATCTTGACCCCGCCGCCAACCGCGCCCGTCTGCAGACCCTGGCCACGGGCGACACCGATCTGGTCGTGCTGCCCGAGGCGTTCGCGCGCGACTTCGGCGACCCGTCCCAACCCCTCGGTCCGTACGCCGAAGCGCTGGACGGCCCGTTCGCGCAGGCCGTCGAGGCGCTGGCCGGGCGGCTGGACACCACCGTCGTGGCCGGCATGTTCGAGACCAGCGACGACCCCGAGCGACCGTTCAACACCCTGCTGGTCCGTGGTGCCGCCGAGGCGAGCTACCGCAAGATCCACCTCTACGACTCGTTCGGATTCCGCGAGTCCGACCGGCTCGTCGCCGGTGATCTCGTGCCGAGGATCGTCGACGTGAAGGGCGTCAAGCTCGGGCTGATGACCTGCTACGACCTGCGCTTCCCCGAGCTCGCGCGCCTGCTCATCGACCACGGCGCCGAGGCGCTCGTCATCCCGGCCGCGTGGGTGGCCGGCGACCGGAAGGTCGATCACTGGCGCACGCTGGTGCGGGCGCGGGCGATCGAGAACACCGTGCACGTGATCGCGGTCGGCCAGCCCGGTCCCCGCTACTGCGGGCACTCGATGGTGGTCGATCCGCTCGGCGACGTACTCGTCGAGGCGGGTCCCGACGACGCCGTGCTCGATGCCGTCCTCGATCGCTTGGTGCTCGACGAGGCACGACGGACCAACCCGTCTCTCGCGAACCGTCGGCTGTAGCCTCGTCGCCGTGTCCGCGTCCCCCGAAGGCCCCGCGAAGGGTTCGCCCAAGGGGCGTCGCATCGCGGAGAAGCCGGCCAAGGAGCGCCGGGCCGCGAAGCCGCCCAAACCGCCCAAGGCCGCCAAGACGCCCAAGTCGCCGAAGGAGCCGCGCGAGCGGGCTGCCGTCGAGCGGACCGGGCCCCGCGTGTCCCCTCGGGTCGTCGGCATCCTCGGCGTGGTCGTGCTCGTCGCCGGCCTTGTGGCCCTCAGCTGCGCGGTGGCCGGTGTCGGCCCGCACTGGATCGACGGGGCCGGCGCGATCGCCGTCTCCACCGTCCTGTCGGCCGCGCTCGCGCACCGCACCGGCGGGCGCCCGTTCGTCGCACTGCTGCTCGCCCTCGGCATCGGGCTGGCGGCCGTGATCATCGGCGGGCAGACCCTGCAGACAGGTGCGGCCGTGCTGACGGTCGTGGTCGGCGGCGTCTACGCCGTGATGGCCACGGTGCCCGCCGTGAGCTTCTGGGAAGCCGCGCGCGAGGTGCTGATCGCGACCCTGTTCTCGGGTTTCGCGGCACTCGCCGCCGTCGGCTTCGAACCCACGGTCGTCGAGCCGCGCTTCGACTACGCCTCGTTGCTGCTGGCTCTCGGACTCGTGTTCGCCGTCGTCTACCGCCTCGGCGCGGGCATCCACGGGCTCGGTCGCCGCGGCCTGATCGTGGTGCTCGTCGGGGTCGTCGTGCTCGTCCTGACCCTGGCCTACGGCGAGCTCCTTCGTCGGTACGGCGCCGGGTCGGTCGTCAGCTCCGTGCTCGACTTCGCCGCCTGGACCGCCGATCGCATCGGCGCCTTCCCGCGACCGCTGGTGGTCTTCCTCGGCATCCCCGCCCTGCTCTGGGGCTGCTTCCAGCGGGCTCGCCGCCGCCAGGGCTGGTGGGTGTGCGCGTTCGGTGTGACCGCCACCGTGCCCCTGGCCCAGGGGCTGCTGGAGCCGGACGGCTCGTTCCTCGAGGCGGGCCTGCGCTGCGTCTACTCCCTCGTCCTGGGCCTGCTGATCGGCTACCTGCTCGTCCGCCTCGACCTTGCCTTCACCGCTCCTCGTGGTCGCCGCGGTCGCCGCGCGGAGGAGGCCGACGCGCACCGGCCCGAGCCCTCCCGCTTCGCCGAGCTCTGAGCTGACTCGGAGGTTGAGGAGGTCGCGCAGCGACCGTCACGAAACCCCGGGAACCGGCTACGCCGCGGTAACCACTAGCGTCGCCGTCATGGCCCGAACGAAGTCGACCGAGATCCTTGCCGAACTGGTCGCCAACGTCCTGAGCGTCGACTGCGAGGTCGGCGACACCATCGGCGCCGGGGACGCGGTCGTGCTCCTGGAGTCGATGAAGATGGAGATCCCGGTGCTCTCCGAGCACCCCGGTCGGGTCACGGCCATCAAGGTCGCGGTCGGCGACGTCGTCCAGGAGGGCGACCCGCTGATCGTGCTCGACCTGCTCTGATCAGCCCCTGTTCGCGTGAGCGACCCGCGCCGGGTCGTTGAGGAGCTTCTTGCGCAGCTTGCGCTGGGCCCTCTCGGCGCCCTTCACGACGAGTGGGCCGCCGAGCAGCGTCAGTCGTGGTGAGAGGTCGAACGTGCGCGCCATCGTGCCGCGCCAGGCCGGCACCGGCGTGACCGCCTTCGGCTTGCGCACGACCTTCGCGACCACGTCGGCGACGTCGCTCGGCTGCAGGAGCACGCCCGAGAACGACATCGAGGCGCCCGGGTCGTCGAGCTTGTCGTAGAGCATCGGCGTCCACATCCCGTCGGGGCAGATGCAGCTGACGTTGACGTCCTTGAGCCCGGCGATGCGCAGGTCGAGCATCGTCGAAACGCTCAGCCCCATCACCGCATGCTTGGTCGCGGAGTAGACCGCCTCGCCCGGCACCGCCGACAGCCCGGCCAGCGACACGATGTTGACGATGTGCCCGCGCTTAGCCTCGTTCATGACGGCCAGTGCGGCGGCCATGCCGTGCGAGGTGCCGAGGATGTTGATGTCGTACATCAGCTGCCGCGTCTCCTGCGACTGCTCCCACATCGGCCCGGTGAACAGCACGCCCGCGTTGTTGACCCACAGCTCCAGCGAGCCGGCCTTCTCCACGGTCAGGGCTGCGAGCGTCCGTGCGGTGTCGGCGTCGCGGACGTCGTACGCCGAAGCGAAGGCGCCGCTCCCGACCTCGCCGGCGACCGCCTCGGCCAGCGACGGGTCGACGTCGGTCACGTGCACCGTGTAACCCATTTCGCCCAGCTGCAGCGCGATCTCGCGGCCGAGGCCGCCCCCCGCGCCGGTGACCAGCGCGCCACCGATGCTCATGCGCTCACGCCGGTCGTCGTCGATGCTGCCCGGGCCTCGCCCGCAGCACGTTCGCGCTCGAGCTCCCACAGGTAGTGGTCGAAGTCGACCTCCATCGTGTGTCGGGCCGAGGCATAGAACCTCTTCTTGTACGCCGCATGGTCGGCCGCCATCTGCTGGCGGAGGTCGGCGTCGGCGGGCAGGGCGTACTGCCCCGTGAGTAGATCGGCGAGCAGCACGCTCTGGGCCTCCGCCAGCGGCATCACCGCGCCGAGCGGCTGCAGCAGGCCGATGAAGAACAGGCCCGGGAGGTCGGGGTGCACCATCCGCTTCCACAGGGGCAGGTCGTTGCCCTTGGCCGACACCAGGGCGGGGTCGAGGAACGGGAAGGTCACGTTGTAGCCGGTGGCCCAGATGAGCAGGTCGCACGGCGCCGTACTGCCGTCCGTGAAGACGACCTTGTCCCCATCGAGGCGCTCGATGCCGGGCCTGGGCGTGAGCGTGCCCGACCTGAGCGCGTCGCGGATGCCCTCGGACTGCACCGGGTGCGACTGCCACGGCTGGTGCTCGGGTTGCGGCAGCCCCAGCTTGGCGACGTTGCCTGCCACCCGGGCACCGAACGCCATCCGGGCAGCGGTGACCCAGAACGGAAGCCAGGCCGGCAGGGTGAGCTGATCGGCGGGCTTGCCGAGCGCGTACTTCGGCAGCACCCACTGACCGCGGCGCTGCGAGATGACGGCCGACTTCGCGACCTTGGAGGCCTCCACCGCGATGTCCATCGCCGAGTTGCCGGCACCCACGATGACGACGTCGCGACCGACGAGCTGCTCGGCGGAGTTGTAGGCGTGGGAGTGGATCTGCTCGCCCGCGAAGTCGCCGGGGTAGGCAGGGTCGGGCAGGCGGGCGTCCCAGTGGTGGCCGTTGGCGACCATCACGTTGTCGTACTCCCTCTGCTCGGTGCCGGCCGGCCCGGTGACGGTGACCAGCCAGCGACCGTCGTCGGTGGGCTCGACCTTGCCGACGCGGGTGTCGAGCGTGATGGTGTGCCCGAAACCGAAGTGCTCGACGTAGTCCGCGAAGTAGTCGGCGATCTGGTGGTGCACCGCGTAGGCGGGGTAGTCCTTCGGCATGGGGAAGTCGGAATAGGCCATGCGGGGGCACGAGGTGTTGATCTCGAGCGTCTCGTAGCAGGCGGACTGGCCGTTGGGGTTCTGGTAGACCCAGGTCCCGCCGATGGCGCTGCCCAGCTCGAAGCAGTCGAACGGCAGCCGCGCCTCGTAGAGCGCCTTGGCCGCGGCGATGCCGCTGGACCCGGCGCCGATCACGCAGGTGGTCGGCAGGCTCGGGTCGGACGTGAGCTCTTCGCGCCGGGCGGGGGCGCGGTCCTGGGGCTTGACGAGGTACGACATGACGGAGATAGTGACATTGAAAAGCCAGCGTTTCAATAGTCCGGACGGAGGATCTCGTGCAGGACACCGCAGCGGCCGAGGACCGCGTCTGGCGCGGCAGCACGCTGGAGCAGCGCTCCGACGAGCGTCGTGAGCGGCTGATGGCCGCCGGCCTGGAGATCTTCGGCACGACCGGCTACCAGTCCAGCACGGTCAGCGGGATCTGCTCCGCCGCCAAGGTGTCCACGCGCACCTTCTACGAGCTCTTCGACCAGCGAGCCGACCTGCTCGAGGCGGTCTACACCCGCATCACCGACCAGATCCGGGCCGAGATCGAACACCTCCCCACGCCGACGGCGGCCGGCATCGAAGCCTGGGCCCGTGACGCGGTGCGCGCGGTCGTCGGCCCCTTGCTCACAGATCTCCGCGCCTGCCAGGTCATCGAGATCGAGGTCGTCGGCCTGACTCCACAGATCGAGGAACGGCGTCGGCAGACGACGCTGGCGATCGCACAGGCCCTCGACGCCGTCCAGCTCGCGCTCGCCGACCCGACTGCTCAGCGCCGGTCGACGCAGGCAGATCGTGAGCTGGTGGGCGTCTTCATCGTCGGCGGCATCACCGAGTCGCTGGTCGCCCACTTGCGCACCGCCCCGGATGTACGCCGACCGGCGGGCGACCTCCTCGACGTGATGACCGAGATCATCCTGAAGGTGCTGCGAGCCTAGAAATGCGACGACCGCGAGGGCGACGTACGTTGCCACCATGCTCCAGGCCCACGAGGCGTCGGCCCGTGAGGTCGCCGAGGACGATGAGATCGCATCTGACCAGCTCGTCGCGCTCGAGCTGCGCTGACGTCAACGACGGACGCGCACCGGACCTGAGAGGTAGGTGTCGAAACCCTTTCGCTTCACGATGAAGCGGTAGGTGCCGGGGGCAGGGTCGAAGCCTCGGGTGTCGCGGCTCCCGACGGTCCTGGTGCG
>JBDSPC010000475.1:0-21735 GCA_039914485.1 Nocardioides sp. | reverse complement strand
GACCTCGCTCAGCGCGCGGACGGCGCCGAACGTGATGGAGATGTCGCGCATCTCGATGACGGGGACCTCCGCGATCGCCGCTTCACCGGACTCCACGGAGCCACTCCCGGCCGGCTGCACGTCCATCTGCGTCATGTCTTTCCATCTCCTACCTCGACCTCGCACCGACGTGCGTCACCGGACCGTCCGGGGATTCCCGGACGAGCCGGCGACGCATCGTCGGTCTTGTCCTGAGTCCGTCAGTACTCGCGGGTGGGCAGGGCTTCCTTCGCCTGCTCGGGGGTGAAGGTGGTCTCCTCGGTGAGGATCCGGGGCTCGACCTCCTCGCCGGCGAGGACCTTCTCGGCCAGGTCCATCAGCTGGGGACCGAGCAGCGGGCTGCACTCGACGATGTAGTTGATCTTGCCCTCGGAGAGCGCGATCATCCCGTCCTTCACGGCGTCGACGGTGATGATCTTGATGTCCTTGCCGGGCTTGAGGCCGGCCGCCTCGATCGCCTCGATCGCGCCCAGGCCCATGTCGTCGTTGTGGGCGTAGACGACGTCGATGGTGTCGTCGGACTGCAGGAACGACTCCATGACCTGCTTGCCGCCGTCACGCGTGAAGTCGCCGGTCTGGGACGCGGTGACCTCGATGGACGGGTCGGCCGAGGTGGTGTCGGCGAAGCCTTCGGCACGGTCGATGGCCGGAGCCGCGCCCGTGGTGCCCTCGAGCTGGACCACGTTGATCTTGCCGTCACCGTTCACGTCGGAGTCGGCGGCGTTGTCGACCAGCCACTGGCCGGCCTTCTCGCCCTCGACCACGAAGTCGGAGCCAAGGAACGTCTTGTAGAGCGAGGTGTCCTCGGAGTCGACCGCGCGGTCGGTGAGGATGACCGGGATGTCGGCGGCCTTGGCCTCCTGCAGCACCGCGTCCCACCCGGTCTCGACGACGGGGCTGAAGGCGATGACGTCCACCTTCTGCTGGATGTAGGACCGGATCGCCTGGATCTGGTTCTCCTGCTTGCCCTGGGCGTCGGTGAACTTCAGGTCGATCCCGGCGGCCTCGGCCGAGTCCTGGATCGACTTCGTGTTGGCGGTACGCCATCCGCTCTCGGCGCCGACCTGGGCGAAGCCCATGGTGATCGTGCCGTCGTCGGTGGCGCTGCCGGCGGCGTCGTCGGAGCCACAGGCGGACAGCGAGAGAGCTGTCAGGGAGATCGCACTCGCGGCGATCAAGGTCTTCTTCAGCACTGGTCTTCCTCCACATCAAAGGGGCCATCTCGCCCGTGTGACCGGTGTCACTGTTGGATGAGTGTGAGCGCTAACATTCGCCACGTCAAGTGCTCTGGGGAGATTGTTCCGCACTCAATGTGAACGTTCACCCGACGCGCCGCCCACTCCCTGAAGGTTGTCTCGTGAATGCGTTCCTCCGCGACCAACGGCTGAGTCGCGACCTGTCCGCCGCCGACGTCGCCTCACTTCTCGACGTCCATCCGATGTCAGTGCACCGGTGGGAGCGCCGCGAGCGGCTGCCCGGCCCGGCACTCCTGAAGGAGCTGGCGAGCATCCTCGACGTCGAGGTCTCGACGATTGCCGACTTCTTCGACGAGGCGCGTGCTCTCAGACCCCCGGAGCCGCTCGGGCTCCGCGGGCAGGGGTTGCGCACGCTCCGGGAGGCTGCCCGGGTGCCGGTCCGTCGGGTCGCGTCCCGCGTGGGCGTGCCGCCGTCCACGGTCTACAACTGGGAGGCCGGACGGGCCCGCATCCCCCTGCACCACGTCATGGTCCTGGCCGAGGTGCTCGGCGTGGAGAGGGCCACCCTGCGTGAGGTCCTGGCCCGCGCCCCCCACACCCCGCCCCCGCCGCCCTCGACGCAGACAGAGCTGCGCCGACTCCGGCGACGGACGGGCCTGTCACAGGCGCACGTCGCTCGCCGGATCGGCGCCACCCGGCACTCGCTCGGGGCGTGGGAACGCGGGCAGCGACCACCGCTCCACGCCGTACGACGCCTCGCTGCCGTCTATGGCGTGCCGATCGCCCAGGTGGCGAGGGCCGCGGGCGTCCCTGCCCCACGACTGCTCGACGTGCACCGATGGTCCCCCGGCGACCTGCCCGCCGTGCTCCTGACTCTGCGGCAATGGAGCGGCCTCACCCAGAGGGCACTGGCCGAGCACTGCGGCTGCAGCACCTCGACGGTCCGCGGCTGGGAGCGTGGACGCGGTCACCCCGGCGAGCGGTCGAGGATCCGCGTCGAAGGGGTCTATGGACTGCCGGAGGGCTCGCTCCTGGCCGCCTATCCCGCCCCTCGCTGACGAAGGATCAGCCGGCGCGGCCGTTGCCGCCGGACAAGGGCGCCGACGTGGACGCGCGGACCTCCAGGGTGGGCCGGATCAGCTCCATTGTCGCCTCGGGCTCCCCGCGCACGGCAGCGACGGCGAGCGTGAGCGCCCGCCGACCGAGCTCGGAGAAGTCCTGGGCCACCGTTGTGAGGGCGGGCCAGAAGAAGGCCGCCTCGGGCACGTCGTCGAAGCCCACCACGCTGATGTCCTCCGGCACCCGGCGGCCCCGCTCGTGCAACGCCCTCAGCAGCCCCAACGCCATCGAGTCGTTGCCGGCGAAGACCGCCGTGACGTCCATGTCGTCGGCGATCAGCAGGCCTGCCCGGTAGCCACTGCCGGGCGACCAGTCGCCGTCGAGCTCGGGACCGGGCAGCAGGCCCCGCTGCTCGTGGGCCAGACGCCACCCCGCGCGGCGCTGGGCGCTCTCCACCCAGGCGCTCGGCCCGCTCACGTGCGCAACGTGGCGGTGTCCGAGGTCGAGCAGGTGGCCGGTCGCGAGGAGCGCTCCCGCCTCCTGGTCGATTCCGGCCGACAGCGGCTGGCCGGCGGTGACGCCCTCCACCATGACGATGGGGATCGACAGCTGGAGCGCCCGGGTCATCTCGGCTGCCTCGCGGTGGGCCACGGCGACGACTATTGCCTCGACCGCCTGGTCGTTCAGCCGGTCGACCGCTCCGTGCAGGGCCTCGGACGACAGCTCCGACAACCCCAGGAGGGACACGTCGTACCCCTCCGCCTGACCGGCCTGCTGAACGGCCGACGCGATCATGCTCGGGCCATGGAGGGTGAGGTGTGCCGAGATCATGCCGATCCGGCGGGACCGGTTCGTGGCGAGGAGGCGGGCAGCGAAGTTGCGGCGATAGCCGAGCTCCTCGATGGCCGCGAGCACGCGAAGTCGCGTCTCCTCCTTCACGAGGGAGGCGTCGTTGAGCACGCGCGAGACAGTCTGGTGCGACACGCCGGCCCGCTCGGCGACCTGCGCCATGCTCGGCGAGCGAGGCGCGCCTCCCTGATGCCCCCCCTGCTCAGCCATGCGCGCATCCTATGGCGCGGCCAGCGCCCCCGATGGATCTAAGAGGGCATCGAACCGAATCGCCACGCCATCTCCGAGCGATACCTCTCGGCCGGGCGGAGGACCGCCGACGGCCACTCGGCATGGTGGGGCGAGTCGGGATGGAGCTGGGGCTCCAGCGCGATGCCGTCGCCCTGGCGGTAGACCCCGCCGCGCGTGGATCGCCGGGTGCCGTCGAGGAAGTTGCCGGTGTAGACCTGAAGGCCGGGTTGGTCCGCGAACAGCTCGAGCCGGGTGGCGGTGCGAGGTGACTCGAGGATCGCCGCCAGTCGCAGGCCTTCGCCGCGCACGACGTAGTTGTGGTCGATCCCGCGCGCATCCACCACCTGGGGGTGCTCCCGGCGAACCGCGTCCCCGATCCTGACCGCCTCCCGGAAGTCGAACGGTGTGCCCTCCACCGGCGCATGGTCACCGAGCGGGATGCCGGTGGCATCGACCGGCGTGTAGTCATCGGCCGGCACTGTCAGGACGTGGTCGTCGATCGTGCCGGCACCTTCGCCGTCGAGGTTGAGATAGGCGTGGTTGGTCAGGTTGACCACGGTGGTCGCATCGGTCGTCGCCTCCATCACCACCTGGACCGCGTGGCCCGCGACCCGGTAGGTCACCCGGGCGGTCACCGTCCCCGGGAACCCCTGGTCGCCGTCCGGGCTGACGAGGGCGAGCACCACTTCGTCGCGATCGTGGCTCACCACGTCCCACACGCGCTGATCGAAGCCGTCGGGCCCGCCGTGCAGGCTGTTGCCCCGATCATGGGTGCTGACGACGACCTCGCGGCCCTCGAGCTCGAAGCGACCGGCAGCGATCCGGTTGGCATAGCGTCCGATGGTGCCGCCGATGTAGTCGCCACTGGCCAGCCGCTCGGCAGCGTCCGCGTGGCCGAGCACGACGTTGCGGCGCACGCCGTCGCCACCGGTGACGACCAGCCGGTGCGCCGTCGCTCCGAGAGTGAGCACGTCGACGACCGGGCCGGGCGCCGACCCGATGGTCAGCAGCCGAACCTCCCTGCCGTCGGCCAGCTCGTCGAAGACCTGGTCCATGGCTCCCTCGCTCATGCCCAGCATTAGACCAGCCGTGGCCCCCGCTGCGACCGGCGACGGCACCTCGGGCTCAGACACGCTGCCGAGCCAACGCGGCATCGACCGCGCGCGGCGACAGGACCGCGTCGAGAGCGAGTCGGACGCACCCGACCAGGCCGGCCTGCTCGCCGTACGTCGCCGGGAGCAGCTGCAGGTCTCGCCCCGCCAGCGCGGTGGTGGCGGGGAACAGGGTGTCGCGGAGGCCCGCGGCGAACGTGTCGAAGGCACCGACCATGTCACCGCCGACGACGACGGCCCTGGGGTTGAGCACCGTGACGGTGGCCGCCAGCGCTTCGCCGACGCGGCGGCCGGACTCGCGCACGATCGCTCGAGCCTCGCCGTTGCCGTGCACGGCCTGCGCAACCAGGTCGCGCACGTGATGGACCTGCTGGCCACGCTCCCTGAGCCGCTCGACGAGCGCCCAGCCGCCGGCGACCGCCTCGAGACACCCGAGATCCCCGCAGCGGCAGCGCAGTCCCTGCGCGGCGGCAACCTTGACGTGGCCAAGCTCCCCGGCCGCACCTCGGTGGCCCTGGACCAGCCGGCCGCCGGCAATGATCCCGAGCCCGATCCCCGTCGAGGCCTTGAGCACGAGCACGTCGTCATGGCTGAGGAGGTGGCCGCCGCGCTCCGACAGGGCCATCACGTTGCAGTCGTTGTCGATGAAGACCGGAGCCGAGGTCACCTCGCGGACGTACGGCGCCAACGGCACCCCGTCCCAGCCCGCCAGGGCCGGCGAGTCCACGCTCACCACCCGGATCGGGTCGACCGTGCCGGACAGCGAGAAACCCACGCCCCGGACCTCGTCACCGGAGCGGCCGAGCTCGGCCAGCATGCGCCGGAGGTGCTCGATCACGATCGGCATCAGCACGTCCGGCCCGAGACCCACCTCCTGGTCGTGGCTGATCGAGGACAGCTCGGAACCGTCGAGTGCGCACACCGACATCTGGCACCGGCTGCGCCCGATCGCCACCGCGAGGATCAGCCCCGCGTCGCGGTTGAGCACCAACGTCGAGGCCGGTCGACCGCCGGTTGCCGACTCCTCGTCACCCTCCAGCACCAGGCCGGCCTCGGTCAACGGGGCAAGGCGTGCACCGACCGCGGTGCGCGACAGGCCGGTGAGGCGAACCAGCTCTCCTCGCGTCGTCGCCCGGCCGGACCGGATCAGGTCCAGGACGTCACCAGCCGAGGCGCCCGAGGGCGGCGGCGCGACGGTCACGGGCAAGGACGACATGGTGCTCGGCATTCAAGCATCAGACCACTTTCGTCTGAAAAATACCAATGTTTGGTTGCAATCGTCCCTAATGCTCCGTACGGTTGCGCCTCATGAACGGACCCTCGGTCGGAGCCCCCGACCAGACGCAGCTCCCGGGCACTCCCGTCGAGCCGTGCGACTTCACCGTCTTCGGTGGCACCGGCGACCTCGCGCTCCGCAAGCTGCTCCCTGCCCTCTACCTCCGCGACCGCGACGGCCAGCTCCCCGACGGCTTCCGGATCATCGGCGTCTCGCGCGCCGAGGTCGACGACGACGGCTACCGCGAGCTGGTCCAGCAAGCCCTGTCCGAGCACATCGCCGCCGACGAGCTGACGGACTCCGCCGTACGCCGTCTGCTCGATCGCCTTCACCACGTGACCCTCGACGTGGAGGACGTGAGCGCCTGGCACCAGCTGCACGACCGGCTCAAGGACGGCGCCGCCAGCGACGACGTCATCCGGGTGTTCTACCTCGCGGTCGCACCGGCCCTGTTCGGCCCGATCTGCGAGCACCTCGACCAGGTCGGCCTCGCCACCGACCACTCACGGGTCGTCCTGGAGAAGCCGATCGGCACCGACCTGGCGACCGCGAAGACCGTGAACGAGGCCGTCGGTCGCGTCTTCGACGAGTCGCACATCTTCCGCATCGACCACTACCTCGGCAAGGAGAGCGTCCAGAACCTGCTCGTCACCCGGTTCGCCAACACGTTCCTCGAGCCGCTGTGGAACAGCCACTGGGTGGACCACGTGCAGATCACCGTCTCCGAGTCGCTCGGTGTCGGCGAGCGCGGCTCCTACTACGACCGCTCCGGCGCCTTGCGCGACATGGTGCAGAACCACCTGCTCCAGCTGCTCTGCCTCGTCGCCATGGAGCCGCCGACCTACGTCGACCGCGAGACCGTCCGCGACGAGAAGCTCAAGGTCCTCCAGGCGCTGCGTCCGTTGACCCCCGACCTCGTCGACCGCGACACGGTGGCCGGGCAGTACACCGCCGGCCTCTGCGGCGGCGCGGCCGCACCGTCGTACGCCGAAGAGGTCGGCCATGAGAGCGGCACCGAAACCTTCGTCGCGATCAAGACCGAGGTGCAGAACTGGCGATGGGCCGGGGTTCCGTTCTACCTGCGCACCGGCAAGCGGATGACCGAACGGCTCTCGGAGATCGTCGTCGTCTTCAAGGAGCCACCGCACCCGATGTTCCCGCACAGCGAGGGCCCGACCGAGCCCAATCGCCTGCACATCCGGGTGCAGCCCGACGAGGGCATGCGGCTGCACATGACGGCCAAGGAGCCGGGCCCGGGCGGCATCCGGCTGCGCCCCGTCTCCCTCGACCTGAGCTACGCCACCGCCTTCGGCCGCCGCTCCCCCGACGCCTACGAGCGCCTGCTCATGGATGTCGTGCGCGGCAACACCACCCTGTTCATGCGCAGGGACGAGGTCGAGGCCGCGTGGGCGTGGGTGGCGCCGATCCTCGATCGCTGGTCGCACCCGACGCACCGCCCTCGCCGGTATCCCGCCGGCACGCACGGCCCCTTCGCAGCCAACACGCTCCTCGAGCGCGACGGCCGATCCTGGCAGGAGACCGAATGAGCACCATGAACCCCACCGTCGCCGAGGTGACCGCGCGCATCACGCGGCGCAGCGCCGCGACCCGCACCGCCTACCTCGCCCGCATCGACGCCGCCACTGACCAGGGCCCGGCGCGCGGCAAGCTGGCGTGCGCCAACCTCGCCCACGGGTTCGCCGCCTCGGACGAGCCGACGAAGACCGGTCTGCGCTCCGGCCGCAAGCCCAACGTGGCCATCGTGTCGTCGTACAACGACATGCTCTCGGCCCACCAGCCGTTCCGTGACGTCCCGGAGGTGCTGAAGAAGTCGATCATCAAGGCCGGCGGGCTGGCGCAGTTCGCCGGTGGCGTGCCGGCCATGTGCGACGGCATCACGCAGGGCCGGGCCGGCATGGAGCTCTCGCTCTTCAGTCGAGACCTGATCGCGATGTCCACCGCGGTCGCCCTCTCGCACGACATGTTCGACGCCGCGATGATGCTCGGCGTCTGCGACAAGATCGTGCCCGGGCTGCTGATCGGCGCCCTGTCCTTCGGTCACCTGCCCACCGTCTTCGTCCCGGCCGGGCCGATGACCTCTGGTCTCCCGAACGGCGAGAAGGCGCGCGTGCGCCAGCTGTACGCCGAGGGCAAGGTGGGGCGCGAGGAGCTGCTCGAGGCCGAGTCGGCGTCGTACCACTCGAAGGGCACCTGCACGTTCTACGGAACCGCCAACAGCAACCAGATGTTGATGGAGGTGATGGGCCTGCACCTGCCGGACGCGACCTTCGCCAACCCCGGCACCCCTCTGCGGGCGGCGCTCGACCGGGCGGCCGGCGAGCGGGCGGTGGCGATCACAGCGGCCGGCGGCGAACCCACTCCGGTCGGGCACCTCGTCGATGAGAGGGCGATCGTCAACGCCTGCGTCGCACTCCTCGCGACCGGCGGCTCGACCAACCACACGATGCACCTCGTCGCGATGGCGGCCGCCGCGGGCATCACGCTCACGTGGGACGACCTCTCCGACCTGTCGGCCGCGGTTCCGTTGCTGACCCGGATCTACCCCAACGGCAGCGCCGACATCAACCACTTCGTGGCCGCCGGCGGAACGCCCTTCCTGATCCACACCCTGCTCAAGCACGGCTACCTCCACGACGACGTGCTCACCGTCTCGGGCCGCGGCCTGTGGCGTCACACCAACGAGGCCAGGCTGTACGGCGACAAGGTCGTCTGGGAGGAAGGCCCGAAGTCGTCACTCGACACCTCGGTCCTGCGCCCGGCCGACGACCCGTTCGCCCCTGACGGCGGCCTGCGGATGCTGTCCGGACGCCTGGGTCGCGCGGTGGTCAAGACCTCCGCGGTCAGGCCCGAGCACCGCGCGGTGACCGCGCCTGCCGTCGTCTTCGACGACCAGGCCGACTTCCTGGCCGCGTTCGCCGCGGGGCGCCTCGATGGCCGCGACCTGGTCGCGGTCATCCGCTACCAGGGACCGGCCGCCAACGGCATGCCCGAGCTGCACAAGCTGATGCCCGCACTCGGGGTGCTGCAGGACCGCGGCCAGCGGGTCGCGATCGTCACCGACGGCCGGATGTCCGGGGCGTCGGGCAAGGTCACCGCGGCCATCCACGTCACCCCCGAGGCAGCGCTCGGCGGCCCGCTCGGGCGAGTGCTGGACGGAGACGTCATCCGCGTCGACCCCGAGACCGGCCTGCTCGACCTCGACGTACCCGAGGCCGAGTTCGACCGTCGCCCGACCACCGGTCGGGCGCCCCAGGGAGCCGAGTGGGCCGGTACCGGCCGCGAGCTCTTCGCCGGCTTCCGCGCCATCGTCGGCACCGCCGAGACCGGTGCCAGCGTCATCCGTCCCCTGCCCGCCCCCACCGAGGAGGCCCCCGTTGCCCAGCACGTCTGAGTCCCTGCTGTCCGTCGTCCCCGTCGTGCCCGTCGTCGTCATCGACGATCTCGCGCACGCGGTGCCGGTCGCCCGCGCCCTCGTCGAGGGCGGGTTGCCGGTGATCGAGCTGACCCTGCGCACACCCGTTGCGCTGGAGGCGATCCACGCCATCGCTTCCGAGGTGCCGGAGATCCTGGTGGGGGCCGGCACCATCGTCACGCCCGGCCAGGTCAAGCAGGCCGTCGACGCCGGCGCGCAGTTCCTCGTGTCACCCGGATGCACACCGCGACTCCTGTCGGCGATGGCTGCCTCCGGGGTGCCCTTCCTGCCCGGCACGGCCACCGTCTCCGAGGCGCTGGCCGTGCTCGAAGCAGGCTTCACCGAGATGAAGTTCTTCCCGGCCGAGGCATCGGGCGGTGCGGCCTTCTTGAAGTCGATCGCCTCACCGCTGCCAGCCGCGCGCTTCTGCCCCACCGGCGGGATCACGGCGGCGTCGGCGCCGTCCTACCTCGCGCTCCCGAACGTCGGTTGCGTGGGCGGGTCGTGGCTGACGCCCGCCGACGCCCTCGCGAACGGCGACTGGGCCCGCATCAGCGCGCTCGCCGCGGAGGCGGCAGCGTTGCGCTGAGCGGATCAGGCAGTGGCGCGGTGGAGCGCGACGACGCCACCGGAGAGATTGCGCCACTCGGGTGCGGCCCAACCGGCGCCGGCGATGAGGTCGGCGAGGCCCTGCTGGTCGGGCCAGGCACGGATCGACTCGGCGAGGTAGACGTAGGCGTCCGGCGACGAGGAGACCGCACGCGAGATCGCGGGCAGCGCCTTCATGAGGTACTCCATGTAGACGGTGCGAAACGGCGTCCACGTCGGGTGGCTGAACTCGCACACGACGAGCCGGCCGCCGGGGCGCGTCACTCGCTTCATCTCGCGCAGCCCCTGCCCGGGGTCGACGATGTTGCGCAACCCGAAGGAGATGGTCACGGCGTCGAAGGTGTCGTCGGCGAACGGCAGCTTCATCCCGTCGCCGGCGGTGAACGGCAGCGCCGGGCGGGCCTTCTTGCCCACCTGCAGCATGCCGAGCGAGAAGTCGCACGGCACGACCATCGCGCCACGGTCCGCGAACGGCTGGCTCGAGGTGCCGGTGCCGGCAGCGAGGTCGAGCACCTTGTCGCCGTACGTCGGATCGACGGCGTTGATCACGTCGTGGCGCCAGCGCCGGTCCTGACCGAGGGAGAGCACGTCATTGGTGATGTCGTAGCGCTTCGCGACGGCATCGAACATGCGTCGGACGTCGGTCGGTTGCTTGTCGAGTTCTGCGCGGGCCACGAGCCGAGGGTAGTAGGCGGCAACTTCGCGTTGTCGGTGGGCGTCCCTACGATTGTCGCGACCACCAACCTCGGAGATCACATGCGCTCACGCCGCCTCGTCCAGCTGCTCCTCGCCCTCGTCATGAGCCTGGGCGTCG
Organism: Nocardioides sp.; assembly: GCA_039914485.1. Classification (GTDB taxonomy): domain Bacteria; phylum Actinomycetota; class Actinomycetes; order Propionibacteriales; family Nocardioidaceae; genus Nocardioides. The sequence goes on along the minus strand of JBDSPC010000475.1, from coordinate 11,117 downwards.
TCTCGGTTGCCACGCCGGCCGACGCGGCCTTCGACCGAGTGAGGTTCGGCGACACCGGCTGGAAGGTGCGGGTCCTCCAGAGCCGGCTGCACCAGCTCGGCCTGCACTCGGAGGTCATCACGAGCCGATTCGACGCACAGACCCGCGACGGCGTCCGCACGTTCCAGGCCCGCCGCAAGCGCGAGACCACCGGCATCGTCGACCGGATCACCTGGGACAAGCTCGTCGCCAAGACGGCCGAGCCCACCACCGAGGCGCTGCACAACATCTACACGCCCGGCCCGGCGATCCTCGCGGTCGGCGCCCAGGGGCTGCCGGTCCGGCGGCTCCAGGCGCGCCTCGAGCAGGTCAAGTGGTGGGAGGGCGACGTCACTGGCGTCTTCGACCAGGCGACCGCGGAGGCTGTGACCGGCTTCCAGACCAAGCGCAAGATCCCGGTGACCGGCGAGGTCGACCGGCGCACGCTCGACCGCCTGGCCGAGATGACGCGCAAGCCCACCAAGGCCGAGCTGTTCAACATCGAGCCGAAGGGGCCCGCACTCGACGCGCGCTGCCTGGCCGGCCGCGCACTGTGTGTCGACAAGACGTCCCGTTCGCTGCGCTGGGTGATCGACGGCATCGTGCAGTCGCGCTACGACGTGCGCTTCGGCTCCGACGAGCTGCCGACACGCGAGGGCGCCTTCGCGGTGTTCAAGAAGTCGCGCGACCACGTGTCCAGCCTCTACGACACGTCGATGCCGTTCGCGATGTTCTTCTCCGGCGGCCAGGCCGTGCACTACTCCCCCGACTTCGCCGCCACCGGCTACAACGGCGCCTCCCACGGGTGCGTCAACGTGCGCGACTACAACGGCGTCCGGTGGCTCTTCGACCAGGTGCAGCTCGGTGACAAGGTGATCGTCTACCGGTCGTGAGCGATCAGCTCCGGTTCAGCACGACGGGCACCACGACGTAGAGCACGATGCCCACAACGACCCAGGCGGCACTCGCCGCCATCCGGGGCTGCTCCTGCGAGGTCACCGACCGGGGCACCTGCCGATGCGCGAGCGCCAGCGCCCCGACACCCAGCCACAGGAAAGCGGGTACGACGAGCGACTCGTCGTAGGCAATCGACACGACCGTCGACACGACGGCTCCCAGGCCGAGCACGGCCACGGCGATGGCCAACCGGACCCGCCAGCGTCGTGTCACGGCGGTGTGGGTTGGCGTAGGAAGGTCAGACACGTCACTGACCCTACGGTTTCGTCGACCTCTCGTCGGGCAGGGTGCTCCCATGACGTTGAGGGCACAGAGCTCCGAGCTGCGCGCAGCACGGACCACACTCCAGGCAATGGCCGACGACACGGCCGTCGCCGACACCTACAAATCCGACTACATGCGCATCGACGGGGGTGACACCGGCGCGCTGTTCCAGCACATCGACAACGTCAACCGTGACGTCGTTGCGCGACTGGACGACGTGCTGACCCGGCTCAAGCGCGTGCTCCACGAGAGCGGTGTCGAACTGGCCTTGGTGGCCAACTGGTACGACGACACCGACGACGCCGCACGCCAGCGCTCGGACCAGCAGATCCCACTCGTCGCGGACGTGCCGTCCGACGGCGGCATCGACGACCTGCCCGCGGTCCCGGACACCGCCCCGAGCGACCCGGGCGACTACGAGCCGCCGGACGACCAGCCGAGTCCTCCGCTGGGCGACGAGGACGGCACGATCATGGCGCCGGGCCCGCTCGGCATCCCCGGGCAGCCCCCGACCGGCGGAACGGGCGTGATGGCATGAGCACCCCGTCCGTCGTGCTCGACTACCCCTGGCCGGAGGCGCAGATCCCGAGCGCCGTCGACGTCCTGCTCGGCCTCTCCGACTGGATCTCCCCGAGCTTCTACCTGCGCAAGGGCATCGAGGTCGTGCTGGACGTCGATCCGGTCGAGTGGCTGTCCGGCGAATTCGCCGGTGACTGGCAGAAGGTCGCCCAGGCATCCAGCGCGCTCAAGCAGCTCGGCGAGTACATGGACCGGGTCGGCCGCGAGGTGCAGTCCGTGAACGTCGACCTGGCCTCCACCTGGGACGGCAACGCTGCGCACAACGCGCAGGTCTACTTCGAGGAGCTGGCGGTCTCGATCAGCTCGCTGAACGGCCCGCTCAAGGAGATCGCCAGCGCCTACTCCGCCACTGCCACCGGGATCAAGTCCTGGGGCGAGACCATCGCCGACCTCCTCGGACTCCTGCTCGACTACCTCATCGAGCTCGGCATCGCCGCGTGCGCGACGGGCGCCTTCTCGTGGACAGGGGTCGGACTTGCGATCGGGGGCGCGGGCACGGCCTACCTCGCCTACAAGGCCACCAGCACCTGGATGAAGGTGATCGAGGCCCACGGTCTCGCCAGCACCATGGCGAAGGGCGTCGTCGGCCTCACCGCCGGACCGCTCGGAATGCTCAGCGCCGACGCCGACCTGAAACTGCCCGGCGCCTACGACCACCCCGGAGTGTGAGCACATGACCGACGCCTGGGACCCCGTTGCCGCCTTCACCCGCGGCGACTCAACGCGTTCGGCGCTCCTGCGTCGAAACCTCGAGCACATGCGGGACAACAGCGAGGACAAGCACATCCAGCGCATCGTCTCGGAGGTGCTCGACGGTCGCCGCAGCGTCCGCGAACTCGTCCGCGACGAGCGTTTCGAGGAGGAGCTGAACCGTGGGATGGCCTCCTTCGCCGAGCAGTGGGAAGCCCTGACCCCCGAGGAGCGTGCCGAGCTGGTGCGCGCGGGTCAGGAGCAGGAGAACGCCCGACGCGAGGCCGAGGGACTCGCGCCGTTGGCCGAGCCCCCGGCCCAGGTCGGCGACAGCCCGCTGCTGCGCCGGGACTGACACCCGTCCGCGACGGCCGGGTCGCGGCGTACGCTCCTCTCTCGTGACGACGACATCGACCGCCGCTGCCGGCGACCCGTTGGTCGTGCACACGGTCGCCGTCGCACTGGACGACGTCGGCTCGCTGCTCGACCTCCTGCCCGCTGACGGACCCGTCACCTGGCTGCGCCGCGACGAGGGTCTCGTCGGCTGGGGCGTGGCGGCCGTGATCAGGACGACCGGCACTGCGCGTTTCAGCGACGCCGACAAGTGGTGGTCAGAGATCACCGGCCGGGCCGAGGTCCACGATGACGTCAACGAGCCCGGCACCGGCCTGGTCGCCTTCGGCTCGTTCGGCTTCGCCGACGACCCGGGCGACTCGGTGCTCGTCGTTCCGCAGGTCGTGGTCGGTCGCCGTGGTGACCGGAACTGGGTGACCACGGTGGGCGTCGACGCCCCTTCGCTCGAGGCGAGGCCGGCTCCGCAACCACCCGCCGGCCTCAGCTTCGCCGACGGCTCCCTCAACGGCGAGGCCTGGATGTCCGTCGTCGCCGACGCCGTGGCCCGGATCAACGCCGGCGACCTGGAGAAGGTCGTGCTGGCCCGCGACCTCGTCGCCACCTGCGACGAGCCCGTCGACGTGCGCTGGGCACTGGGCAAGCTGGCCCGCGACTACTCCATGTGCTGGACCTTCAACGTCGACGGCATCTTCGGAGCCACTCCGGAGATGCTCGTCCGCCGCGAGCGCGGACTCGTCACGTCGCGGGTCCTGGCCGGCACCATTCGCCGTACGGGCAACGAGGAGAGGGACGCCGCCCTCGCGGGCACGCTGGCCCGCTCGTCGAAGGACCTCGAGGAGCACGAGTACGCCGTGCGGTCGGTCGCCGACGCCCTCGAGCCGCACTGCTCGTCGATGAACGTGCCCGAGGTGCCCTTCGTGCTGCACCTGCCCAACGTCATGCACCTCGCCACCGACGTCGCCGGCGTGGTGCACGACGCGGCGACCGTCTCTTCGCTGCAGCTGGCCGAGGCCCTGCACCCGTCCGCCGCCGTCGGCGGCACCCCCACAGCGTCGGCCGTCGCCCTGATCGCGGAGATCGAGGGCATGGCCCGCGACCGCTACGCCGGACCGGTCGGCTGGATGGACGCCAAGGGTGACGGCGAGTGGGGCATCGCCCTGCGCTCCGCGCTCGTCCGGGGCAACACCGTCCGGCTCTTCGCGGGCTGCGGCATCGTCGGCAGCTCCGACCCCGAGGCCGAGCTGGCCGAGTCGCAGGCGAAGTTCGTGCCCGTGCGCGACGCGCTGTCCGGCTAGACGTCTGTCCCGTCCGCGCGGCGGAAGAACTCCTGGCCCTCGGGCAGCAGGTTGCCCATGTGGGTGTCGACGATGCCGAGCGCGACGTCGCTGTAGACCTTGTCGTGGATGCCGAGGTTGCGCGGCGCCCCGACAGCGCGCACGAAGTCGATCGCCTCACCGACCTTGAGCCAGGGAGCACTGATCGGCGCGAGCAGCAGGTCGACGTCGGCCTCGGGCAGCGTGAGCGAGTCGCCGGGGTGGTAGATGCGCAGGCCGGCGACCGTCAGCAGGTAGCCGCTGTTGTCGATCCGGGGCAGGTCCTGGTGGATGACGGCATGTTTGAGGCCGATGACGTCGACCGGGATCCCGACGTCGAACGACGAGCCGGGATCGACGACCTGCAGGCGCTCGACAAGGTCGGGCGCGTCCTCGCGGATCCGCGCGGCGACGCCCGCGAGGGTGAAGATCGGCGCGTCCGTACGGCGCAGGTGACCGGGGTCGTAGTGGTCGGCGTGCTCGTGCGTGATCAGGACCGCAGTGGCGCCGTCGACGGCCTCGGCCTGGGTGAAACCCCCGGGATCGAGGACGACCACCGTCCCCTCGTGCTCGATCCGCACGCAGGCATGCCCGAACTTCGTGAGCCTCATGTCTCCCAGAGTAGGGAGGGTGACAACTAATCGAGTGTGTCGTTGGTCAGATTGCAGAACCGCTTTCCTCCCCAGTTATGGTGATGTCGCCCTCACGGATGCCAGGGGGAAACACACGCACCCGAGACGAAGAGAGAACCCATGTCTGGACGCCGCGCAATGGCTGGAAGCCTTGTCGCGCTGCTCATGCCCGCCTCCCTGTTGATGGTCTCCGCGACCACTTCGGCAGACGCCGCTGACGCACCGCTGAACACCACCAACGCCCGCAAGGCCAAGAGCAAGGCCAAGCTGGTCGCCATGCCGCAGATCGTGCAGCAGGGCAGCCGGCCTGCCAGCGCCAACTCCGCCAAGGCCGCCCTGACCGCGACGATCAAGCCGGCCAAGGCCGGTCGCCCCGTCGCACTGCAGGTGCAGAAGGGCAAGAAGTGGAAGACGGTCTCCAAGACGAAGCTGACGCCCAAGGGCCTGGCCGAGTTCGGTGCCCCGATCTCCAAGAGCGGCAAGGCGCTGAACTACCGCGTCACCGCTGCGGCGTACAAGGGCGCGAAGGCCGTCACGAGCAAGCCCGCCAGCACCTCACGCTGGCTGACCGCCTCGTTCTCCGACGAGTTCTCCGGCACGGCCCTCACGGGCAACTGGAGCAACCGTGGCCCGAACTACGAGCCCGACAGCCTGCGCGAGTGCTCGAAGGGTGACCCGAGCGCCGTCGCCGTCTCCGGCGGTACCGTCCGGCTCAGCGTGATCAAGGACCCGGCCCGCGCCGGCGAGAAGTGCGTGGCCAAGAAGGACGGCAAGTCGACCGGCTCCTACGCCTACCGCCTCAACGGCCACATCGGCACCGAGGGCTTTGCCTCGCTGAAGTACGGCTTCGCGGCCGCACGGATCAAGACGCACAAGCGCCGCGGCCAGCACGGTGGCTTCTGGATGCAGCCGGCGACGGTTGGCGCCGCAGGCTCCAACAGCCCCAAGGAGACCGGCGCCGAGATCGACGTCATCGAGTACTTCGGTGACAAGCACCCGGAGGGCGGCCTGACGTCGTTCATCTACTCCAAGAACAGCTCCGGCAAGGCCGTCAAGACCGGTTCGTGGATCAAGAACTCCGAGTCGTTCCTCAAGAACAAGAAGGACGGCTGGTCGAAGAACTATCACGTCTTCTCCGTGGAGTGGACGCCGTCGACCTACATCTTCCGCATCGACGGCAAGGAGTCCTGGCGCACGAAGGTCGGCGTCTCCGGCCAGCAGCAGTTCCCGATCCTGAGCGTGCTCGCTTCGGACTACGAGATCTCGCAGATGAAGGGCGGAGACTCCAAGCTCCCCCAGACGATGTCGGTGGACTGGATCCGCCTGTGGCAGGCCTGATCAACTCACGTTGATCTGATTCACCTCGTACGGCGACGCGCCGCCCCACTTCGGTGGGGCGGCGCGTTTCGCATGTGCGGGGTCAGCCCGTGAGGTGGTGCACGAAGCACCAGCGCCAGTCCTCGCCCGGCTGGGCGGACTGCATCACCGCGTGGGTGCTGTCGTGGAAGTGCTCGGTCGCGTGCTTGTGGGGGGACGAGTCGCAGCAGGCGATGTTGCCGCAGGCCAGGCAGCGACGCAGCGAGACCCAGTGCGAGCCGAGCTCGACGCACTGCTGGCACACGAGCCCGTCCTCGGCGGTGAAGATGACGGCCGGCCCGGCGGTGTCGAGGTGGTCGCACGAGCGACCCGTCGGCACGCGGCGTACGCGCGGAGCGTCCGACTCGTGGTCGGAGGTGGCGATGTCGAGCATCGACTCCTCGACGTCGAGGATGCCGAGCACCTCGCGGACGACCTCACTGGGGACAGTGCCGGTGCTGCGGATCTTGAGAACCTTCTGCCGCTCCGCGTCGATCATCACCAGCCGCGCGCGGGCATAGACGTCGCTGGGCGAGTCCTGGCCCTCGGTCGTGGAGAGCTGCTCCCAGGCCGCGAAGTTGCGCTGGTCGACGCGCTGGCGGATCAGGTCGTGGACGCCGTGCGGGTCGTCGTGCTCGAGCTCGTCGAGGGCGATGAAGCCGGCCTTGGAGGCCTGCTGGAGCAGGGCCGCGCGCGCCAGTGCGTCGTCGAGCGGATCGGGCGAGGGGACGTTGAGGCGGCGAGCCACCCAGGGCAGTGAGAGGCCCTGGATGAAGAGCGTGCCGGCCACCACCGTGAAGGCGATCAGCAGCAGCACCTCGTGGTGCTCGGCCGTGCTCGGGATGATGAACGCAGCGGCCAGCGTGACGACGCCGCGCATCCCGGCCCAGCCGAGGATGAAGGTGTACGGCCAGGGTGGGACCTGCCCGGTGGAGGGGTCGGGCCCGGGGCGGACGAGCGCGTAGCGGGCCACGAAGACCCAGGCCAGGCGAAGCACGATGCAGGCGAGCAGCGTGCCGGCGCACACAGCCGTGATCCTGGCGGGCGAGAGCTCGCTGTCGGCCACGCCTTCGAGGATCCAGCGGGCCTGCAGCCCGATGAGCAGGAAGACGGTGTTCTCCAGCAGGAAGGCGATCGTGCGCCAGTTGATCCGCTCGGCGATCCGGGACTGGGCGGTCTGGATGATCGGCGCCTTGTGCCCGAGCAGCAGGCCTGCCACGACGACGGAGATGACGCCTGAGGACTCGAGCTCCTCTGCCAGCAGGAAGGCCGCGAACGGTGTCACCAGCGAGATCGCGGTGTCCATGAGCGGATCGGTGACGAGCTTGCGCAGCTTGGCCACGATCACGAAGACGATGAAGCCGAGCAGGGCACCGCCGGCCGAGGCCCAGAGGAAGTCGAGGCCGACGTCGACGGCCTGCACACCCTCCGAGGCGGCCGCGATCGCCGTACCCAACAGGACGAGGGCCGTGGCGTCGTTGAACAGCGACTCGCCCTCGAGGATGGTGACGACCCGCCGTGGCAGGCCGATGCTGCGGCCGATGGCGGTGGCGGCGACGGCGTCGGGCGGGGCGACCACCGCGCCGATCGCGATCGCTATCGGCCACGAGATGCTCGGCACGAGGAAGTGGACCAGCGCGCCGACACCGAAGGCGGTGAAGGCGACGAGGCCGACGGACAGGAAGAGGATCGCGCGCCGGTTGGCGTTGAAGTCGACCAGCGAGGTCTGGATGGCGGCGGCGTAGAGCAGCGGCGGCAGCAGGCCGAGGAGGACGAGGTCGTGCTCGAGGTGGACCTCCGGCACGAACGGCAGGTAGGTGCCGACAACGCCGACCACGATCAGCAGCAGGGGGGCCGGCAGGCTGACTCGGTCGGCCAGCGCGGTGCCGGCGAGCACCACGACGACGAGGGCGACGAGAAACAGGGCGATCTCCACCCCCGGAGTCTGTCAGGCGAGCGAGCCGATGCCACTCACGTAGTCGGTGGCATAGCGCAGCGCGACCCGCGGCTCCCCGGGCGGCAGGATCACCGACGCGGCCTGCGCGAGGTACTCCCCCTCGAGGTGCACGCTCACGTGCACGTTGCGATCCGCGGGGATCTCCCAGGTGACCGGCCCCCACACGACGATGTACTGGCGGCCGTCGATGCTGGCGACGGGGCGGTACTTGTCGAGGACGCGCGAGTTGCCGGTGGTCAGGTCGATGGTGAGCAGCCGTCGGGTGCCGGTGTGGAACTCGACGTAGGGGATGACGCCTGGCGTGGTCGATTCTGTCGTCATGGATGCCAGCCTGCCCGTGCCCGCCATGGATAATCCCCCGGGTGTGGGGACTGGGGAGCGCGGGCAGGGGTGCCCTGGCGATCGTGGCGCTCCTGGCACTGCTCCTGCTGGCGTCCGGGGCTGCGGTCGCGGCCTTCGTCGGCTCCGACGACACGGTCTTCAACCGGCCCGCCGAGCTCGGCCAGGACGGCCGTCCGGTGCTCACGGCCCCCGACCTGCTGGCCTACGAGGGAGTCACCGTGACCCTGCGCGCCTCGGCTCCCGAGGGCGTCTTCATCGGTACGGCGCACCCGGTGGACGTGGCCGACTTCGTCGGTGACTCCTCCCGGATCCGGCTGACCCGGGTGACCCGCACCGGGGTCGAGGCCGAGGACGTCGGGTCCAGTGCGGCTGTGGAGCCCGCCTCGGCGGACTTCTGGACCGCCTCGATGAGCGGCCCCGGCGTCGAGGAGCTCACGCTCAACCGCGACTCGTCCGCCGCCCAGTGGGTGATCGCGCCGCTGTCGGGAGTCGGTCCGACCACGGTGTCCTTCGGGATCACGGTGCCAGGGCTGTTCCGTGGTGCGTTGATCGCCTTGGGCACCGGCGCGCTGGTCCTCGTGATCTCGGTTGAGCTGCTGCTCCGGTCGCGACGACGGCCGCGCCGCACGCGCCGCCAGCCACCTGGCCCACCTGCCCCGTCGGCGGCCGAGCGCATCGCGGCGTACGTCCCGGAGCCCGACGTCGCACCTCCGGCCACTGAGGGCAAGCACAAGGCGCGTCGCGTCGCCCTGGCGTTCGTGCTCACCCTGTCCCTCGCGGGTTGTGACTACGAGGACCTGTTGCCCGCGCAGCGGCAGTCGTCCGAGCTCGCGACCACGAAGGTCGCGCTCACCCGCGCCGAGCTGCCCGCGCTGTTCGAGTCGTACGGCGAACGGTTGCGCACCGCCGTCGAGGCCGCCCGGCCCCCGCGCTACCGCGAGGACGAGTGGCACCTCGTAGATCGCGGACCGGCCCTGGAGAGCGACCTCTTCGGCACGAAGGTCGGCAAGCTGACCAGGCTGGGCCGGCGATCGGTGCCGACCTACGAGGGGCTCGAGGCCTTCTCCGGTCGCTTCGACTCCTACCCGATGTGGTCCCTCGTCTCCTCGAAGATGGGAAGGCAGACGCGCGTCGACCTGTTCGCCAAGGACTCCGTGTCCGCCCCCTGGCTGCGCGAGGCCGGCAGCACGCTGTCACGCGACCTGCCCTCCCCGGGCCGCCCGAGCCGCCTGCCCGACGCCGACGAGGCCGCCGCCGCGACCGCCGCCTGGCGCGACTACCTGCGCACCGGTGATCGCGACGACCGGCTGACCATCGACCAGGACTCGAAGGCGTGGCGCGAGAACATCGCCGACCTCGGTGGGCGCGCCATGTTCAGCGGCTACACCGTCACGGTCGCCCCGGCCGGCGTCTCGCGCGTGGTGGGCGTGGCCGACGGGGAGCTGGCCGTGGTGGCGCTGCGCGTCACGACCCGCCTCGACGGACGGCGCGACCTGATGGTGCGGTGGGCGCCGCCGTACGGGAAGTATCGGGCGGAGAAGAGGGGCGTGCTGTCCTTTGCCGACATCGCGGTCGGGGTGATCCACCTGCCGTCGAAGGGGTCGCCGACGTTGCTGGGTGCGACGTTCAGTGAGGTCGCAGCGCCCTGATCCGATCGTCGAGCTCGCGGCGGTTGTCGCGGCGGACGACGACCTCGACGACCTCGATCCCGCCGTTGGGCGACGCGAGGGCCTGCTCGAGCTCGGGCAGGCTGGAGACCTTCAGGTGCGGGGTGCGCGTCGACGCACACAGGCTCGCGATGTCGACGCCGTGCGGAGTCCCGAAGAGCAGGTCGTAGCGGTCGGCGAACTCCGGGGCCCCCTGCTCGAGCATCATGAAGATCGAGCCGCCGTCGTCGTTGACCACGACGATGGTCAGGTCGGGCCGCGCCTCGCGCGGGCCGAGGACGAGCCCGGTCATGTCGTGCAGGAACGTCACGTCGCCCATCAACGCCAGCGCGCGCGTGGTGTCGGGTCGACCCAACGTCGCGCCGATGGCGCTCGACACGGTGCCGTCGATCCCGGCCAGGCCACGGTTCGCGATCACCTTGCGGCGGCCGCCCACGTCGTACCGCGCGACCATCAGGTCGAGGTCGCGGATCGGGCTGGACGCACCGACGAGGAGCAGCCCGCCGTCGGGAAGGGCTCGGCTCACCGCACCGGCGACTTCGTACGGCGTCAGGTCGGCCTCGTCACGCAGGAGCGCATCGAGCTGACGGCCGACTGAACGGTCGGCGGTCCTCCACTCGGCCAGCCAGGCCGGATCGTCGGCGGACGCGTCAGCGCGCTCGACCTCCTGGCTGACGGGGAACGGCCGCTCCGACCAGAGGCCGGCGGAGCGGACCGAGATGACGTCGACGTCGTCGCGCGACAGCAGCTGGGTGACCGGCCTCGACAGGGTCGGGTGACCGACCACGACGACGCGCTCGATCCGGTGGCCGAGGTCGCCGCCCAGGAGCACGCGATAGGTCCGGATCGCGTTGTCACCGGTGCGCGAGCCCGGACACAGGACGACCTCCCGCACACCGGCGTCGACCAGCGACTGGACGACGGCGCGCGCAAGGTCGGAGGACAAGGTCACGAGCGACGATCCTGCCGTACGGCGTCGAGCCGGCGC
>JBDSPC010000464.1:0-6697 GCA_039914485.1 Nocardioides sp. | reverse complement strand
TCGACGTCGAGGTCGTCCACGAAGGACTTGTCGAGCTGCACGTCGTCGGCGTCGATGCCGGCGACCTCGTTGACGATCTCGGCGAGGTCGGCGCGGATCTCTTCGGTGGTGGCCATGGGCCTTCCTTCCAATTGATGGGTGCTGCTGTTGGTTGGTGTGAAGCTGGGAGCTACGGGACGGTGATGACCTGGGCGGCGTAGGAGAGCCCGGCGCCGAAGGCGATGAGCAGGGCGGTGTCGCCCGACCTGGCCTCACCCTCCTCCATCATCCGGTTGAGCGCGAGCGGCACCGAGGCGGCCGAGGAGTTGCCCTGGTCGGCGACGTCGCGGGCGATGCGGACGTGTGGCGGCAGCTTCATCGACCGCGCCATGGCGTCGATGATGCGCATGTTGGCCTGGTGCGGGACGAAGACGTCGAGGTCGTCGAGGGTGACGCCGGCCCTGTCGAGGGCCTGCTGGCCGATCTTCGCCATCGCGAAGGAGGCCCACCGGAAGACCGGGTTGCCCTGCATCACCAAGTGCGGCATCACGCCGCTGCCCGGCGCCTCGGGGCTCCCGACCACGTCACGCCAGTCCTCGCGCTGACGGATCAGGTCGAACTGCTCGCCGTCGGAGCCCCAGACGACGGGGCCGATGCCCGGGATGTCGCTGGGACCGACGACCGCCGCGCCCGCACCGTCGGCGAAGATGAACGCGGTGCCGCGGTCGGTGAGGTCGAGGATGTCGGTGAGGCGCTCGACGCCGATGACCAGGACGTAGCGGGCGCTCCCGGCGCGGACGAAGTCGGAGGCCATGGCGACGCCGTGGCAGAACCCTGAGCACGCCGCCGAGATGTCGAAGGCGGCGGCTCCGTCGGTGCCGAGCTCGTGGGCGACGGCCGTGGCCACTGCGGGGGTCTGGAGCAGGTGGCTGACGGTCGCGACGACGACGCAGTCGATGTCGGCGGCCGTGAGGCCGGCCCGCTCGATCGCGACCTTGGACGCCTCGACCGACATCATCTGGACCGACTCGTCCGGCCCGGCCCAGCGACGCGTCTTGATACCCGAACGCTGCTGGATCCACTCGTCGCTGGACTCGATCGCGTCGACGACCTCGGAGTTGGGCACCAGTCGGACGGGCCGGTAGGCGCCGACACCGAGGATCGCGGCGTGCGGAGCACCGGCACCGGGGGCGATGGCGGTCATCAGTGGGCACCGGCCTTCGGGTGCAGGCGGACCAGCGGTTGACCGGGCGAGACGATGTCGCCGTCCTCGACGAGCCACTCGACGACGTCGCCGCCGTGCAGGGCGACGACCTCGGTCTTGTCACGGGTGCTGGCGACCTCTCCGATCACGCAACCGGGAGGCAGGACATCGGAGTCCGACGCCACCTCCGAGCGGTGGAAGGTGCCCTTGCCGGGGGAGACGACCATGCGCCAGGTGGGCGTGGTCTCGATCATCGACCGCTCACCGTGCTTGTCGACGAACGCGCGAGCGTCGTCGAGCTGGTCGGGGGTCTTGAGGGCGAAGGTCTCGACGCCCTTCATGGCGCGCTTCGCGATGCCCGTCAGGGTGCCGGCCGGTGGCATCTCCAGGATGCCGGTGACGCCGAGGTCGAGCATCGCGTCCATGCACAGGTCCCAGCGGACCGGCGCGGCGATCTGGCCGACGATGCGGGCCAGCACCTCGCGGCCGTCGTGGACGACCTGCCCGTCGCGGTTGGAGATGACCGCGGTGCGCGGGTCATGGGTCGACACGGAGCGTGCCAGAGCGGCCAGGTGGCCGACGGCGGGCAACATGTGGTCGGTGTGGAAGGCGCCGGCCACGCTCAGCGGAATCAGCCGGGCCTTCGCCGGGGGAGCATCGGCGAGAGCGGCCAGCTGCTCGAGGGTGCCCGCCGCCACGATCTGGCCGGGGCCGTTGTCGTTGGCGGCGGTGAGGCCGTGCTTCTCGAGGGCGGCCAGCACCTCTTCGCGGTCGCCACCGAGCAGCGCGGTCATGCCGGTCGGGCTCTGGGCCGCTGCGTCGGCCATCGCCTTGCCCCGCTCGCGCACCAGGACCATGGCCTGCTCGGCGGAGATCACGCGGGCACCGGCGGCCGCAGCGATCTCGCCGACGCTGTGGCCGGCGACGGCACCCACGCGCTGGAAGGCGTCGCTGGGGTGCGGGAAGAGCTCGAGGGCGGCGATCAGGCCGGTCGCGACCAGCAGCGGCTGGGCGATCTCCGTGCGCCGGATGGCGTCGGCGTCTGCCTGGGTGCCGTAGTGGGCGAGATCGATCCCGGCCACGGTGGAGAGCCAGTCGAATCGGCTGGCGAAGGTGGCGTCCTCGAGCCAGGGCTGGAGGAAGCCGGGGGTCTGGGCCCCTTGGCCGGGAGCGACGATGACGAGCACAGCACCAGCCTGACGGGTCGGGCACCTCGGATGCGCCTCGGACCCGCACGAAACTGGACTGCGATTCTTTGTAGGGTTTCTACAAAGACCCGTCGGGTGCCTGCCGGCCCGACTGTCGGCCCAGCACCAAGGCGATCTGGAGCGTGAAGGCGTCTCGGGCGGACGTCGGCGCGAGGCCGGTCACCTCGGTGGCCTGCTTGAGGCGATAGCGAACCGTGTTGGGGTGCACGAAGAGGTGGCGAGCCGCGGCCTCGATCGCGCAGCCGTGCTGGAAGTAGGCCGCCAGGGTCTCGATCAGGGTGCCTCGGGCACCGAGGAGGGGGAGGTAGACCTGATCGATCAGGTGGCGGCGCGCGTGCCCGTCGCCGGCCAACGCTCGCTCGGGCAGCAGCTCGTCACTGCGTACGGGCCGGGGTGCCTCCGGCCAACCGGCGGCGGACCGGAAGGCCGACATGGCTGCTCGAGCCGACGCGTGCGCGTGGCTGAGGTCGTCGGTGACCGGTCCGACCACGACGGGCCCGGGGCCGAAGCGGTCGACGATCCGCAAGGCCGCTTTGAACGGATCGCTGACGCCTCCGAGCACCACCACGAGTCGATCACCCTGCGTCGCGCACAACGCGTCCATACCGGCCGCCTGCGAGACCCGGCGCACGTCCTCGAAGACGTCAGTCTCCGTACGGCGTGCGGGAACCGTGCCCAGGACGACGGCGACGTCACCTCGTGCACCCCAGCCGAGTGCGCTCGCTCGCGACAGCACCGCCTCGTCCGTCTCGGAGCGCAGCACCGCGTCCACGACCAGCGCTTCGAGCCGGGCGTCCCAGGCGCCACGGACCTCGGCGGCCCGGGCATAGACCTCCGCCGTGGCGAAGGCGACCTCACGGCCGTAGCGCAGGATCGCCTGGTGCACCTCGAAGGCGTCGGCCGGGTCGAGGATGCCGTCGATGTTGGCCTCGACGACCGAGATGCTCAGCCGCACGAGGTCAACGGTCTGCCTCAGGTCGATCACACCGGTGAGCTCTCGGGGAGCCGCGCCGAAGACGGCCGCCGCGAGCGGGGGATTGTCGTCGATCTCGGGGCCGTCCCCGTGTGTGTCGAGGGCGAACCAGTCGATGAAGGCCTTGATGCCGCCCTGCACCACCAGCCCGACCCAGGACCGGTCCTGCGCGCTGAGCTCCTCGAACCACTCGAGGTCGCTGGACATCCGCGCCATGGCCGTCGTGCTGAGCGCACCGGTGGAGCGCTGGAGCGCCGCTGCGGCTCGGCGACGGGACGGCTCGACTGTGGGCACCCGACGAATCTAGTCCCACGGGTCACTTCCGTCACCTCGATCCTCCGCGTTGGTAACGAACACCGAACAACTGTCAAGGAATTGCTCACAAGGTGGCTCGAAAAGGAACGTGTTCTGGTTGAATCGCGAAAATCATTAGATCCGGGAGTGCCTGTGAGCGATCTGCCAGAGCTCGAGTTCGTCGAGATCCACGGACATCGACGCGCGTTCGTGAAGGCCGGCTCGGGGCCAGCCCTGCTCCTGCTCCACGGACTCGGCTGCGACCACAGCACCTGGGCGCCGATCATCGAGTCGCTGGCCAAGCGCTACACCGTGATCGCGCCCGACCTGCTCGGGCACGGAGCGTCGGACAAGCCGCGTGCCGACTACAGCGTCGGTGGCTATGCCAACGGCATGCGCGACCTGCTCACCGTGCTCGGCATCGAGCGCGCGACCGTCCTGGGGCACAGCTTCGGTGGCGGCGTGGCGATGCAGTTCGCCTACCAGTTCCCCGAGCGGTGCGAGCGGCTGGTCCTGGTCGCCAGTGGTGGCCTCGGCCCCGAGGTGACACCGGCGATCCGCGCGATCACCACCCCCGGCTTCCACCAGGCGATGGGGCTGCTCACGCTGCCCGGCGTGCGCCACATCGGTGTGACCGCCATGCGCGCGCTCGCGGCCACCGGCAATCGCTCACTGCGCGACCTGGGCGAGGCCGCCGCCATCTACGACTCGTTCAAGGACCCGCACACCCGCACCGCGATCCGCCACGTCGTGCGCGCGGTCTTGGACTGGAAGGGCCAGATCGTCACCATCGCTGACCGGGCCTACCTGACCCAGGCCATGCCGATCTGCGTGATCTGGGGCCGCAACGATCAGATCATCCCGGTCCGACACGCCGGCAACGCGGCCGCACTCGCGCCGTCGGCCCGCGTCGAGGTGATTCCCAACGCGGGGCACTTCCCGCACAAGGACCACCCCCAGCGGTTCGTCCGGATCGTCAACGACTTCATCCGGACGAGCGAGCCGGCGACGTACGACCGGGAGCGCTGGCGCGAGCTGCTCGAGGCCGGACCTCGCGTCGTGCCGCTCCAGGCCGAGGCCGGGGATGCGCCCGTCGCGCCGGTGCACCTGCTGGGCACCGGCGCCTGAGCGACGCCTAGGCGTCGCCCCCCTCCTGCTTGACGTCGCGGACGGCGGTCGGGTCATCGATGCGGTACTTCGCGGCCGCCTCGACGACCTTCTCGACCGGGAACTCGCCGGCGTCGGCGAGCGCCTGCAGCGCCTGGACCACGACGCACTGGGCGTCGATGTGGAAGAAGCGGCGAGCCGCGGGGCGCGTGTCGGCGAAACCGAAGCCGTCGGCGCCGAGGACGCGGTAGTCACCGGGCACCCAGCGCGCGATCTGCAGCGGGACGGCTCGCATGAAGTCCGAGACGGCGACCACCGGGCCGGGAGCGCCCGCGAGCTTGTCGGTGACGTAGGAGGTGCGCTTGGCGTCGCCGGGGTTGAGGAGGTTGTGCTCCTCGGCGGCGATGGCGTCGCGGGCCAGCTCGTTCCACGAGGTGACCGACCAGGTGTCGGCCTGGACACCCCACTCCTCGGCGAGGATCCGGGCCGCATCGGCGACCCAGGGGTAGCCGACACCGGAGCCGAGCAGCTGGACCCGGGGGCCCTCGCCCTCCGCGGTGCTGACCTTGTGGATGCCCTTGAGGATTCCCTCGGCATCGACGTCGGCCGGCTCGGCCGGCATGGAGACCGGCTCGTTGTAGACGGTGATGTAGAAGATGACGTTCTCCGCGTCGGCGCCGTACATGCGCTCGAGGCCGGACTGCATGATGTGGCTGACTTCGTAGGCGAACGCCGGGTCGTAGTGCACGACCGCGGGGTTGGTCGCCGCGATGAGCGGTGAGTGGCCGTCGGCGTGCTGGAGGCCCTCACCGGTCAGCGTGGTGCGACCGGCGGTGGCGCCGATCAGGAACCCGCGTGCCAGCTGGTCGGCCATCGCCCAGATCGAGTCACCGGTGCGCTGGAACCCGAACATCGAGTAGAAGATGTAGAACGGGATCATGTGCTCGCCGTGCGTGGAGTAGGCCGAGCCGGCAGCCGTCGCCGACGCCATGGCGCCGGCCTCGGAGATGCCCTCGTGCAGCATCTGGCCCTGCGCCGACTCCTTGTAGGAGAGCAGCATCTTGCGGTCGACGGGGTCGTACTGCTGGCCGCCGGGGTTGTAGACCTTGGCGCTCGGGAACATGGAGTCCATGCCGAAGGTCCGGTATTCGTCCGGCGCGATCGGGACGATGCGATCGCCGATGTCGGGGTTCTTCATCCAGTCGCGCAGGAGGCGGACCACGGCCATCGTGGTCGCGAACTTGTTCTTGCCCGAGCCGACCTTGAGCTCGGCGTAGAGCTCGTCGCCCGGGAGCTTGAGGGAGCTGGCCCGCAGCACGCGACGCGGCACCGAGCCGCCGAGCTGGCGGCGGCGCTCGATCATGTACTCGATCTCGGGGGAGTCCTGGCCGGGGTGGAAGAACGGTGCCCCGCCGGTCTTCTCGTAGGACTCCTCGAGGTCGCGGTCGCTGATCGGGAGGTAGAGCCGGTCGCGGAACTTCTTCAGGTCGTCCTGGGTCAGCTTCTTCATCTGGTGGGTGGCGTTCTTGCCCTCCAGTGCGTCGATGGTCCAGCCCTTGATGGTGTGGGCGAGGATCACCGTCGGCTGGCCGACGTGCTTGGTGGCGGCGTCGAACGCGGCGTAGACCTTGCGGTAGTCGTGCCCGCCGCGCGGCAGCTTCTCGATCTGCGAGTCGCTCATGTGCTCGACCATCTTGCGCAGGCGCGGGTCGATGCCGAAGAAGTCCTCGCGGACGAAGCCGCCGTCCTCGGTGGAGTAGGTCTGGAACTGCCCGTCGGGCGTGGTGTTCATCCGGTTGACCAGGACGCCGTCGACGTCCTTGGCGAGCAGGGCGTCCCACTCGCGACCCCAGATCACCTTGATGACGTTCCAGCCGGCACCGCGGAAGTTGGCCTCGAGCTCCTGGATGATCTTGCCGTTGCCCGTCACCG
>JBDSPC010000351.1:0-4751 GCA_039914485.1 Nocardioides sp. | reverse complement strand
ACGACGTGACCGAACCAACGATGTACGAGGTCGTCCGCCGCCTCGACGACGTATCCCGCGACCTCCGCGCCCTCACCAGCACCCTCGAGGAGCGCTACGTCCCCCGCCGCGAGTACGAGCTCCGCGTGGGCGAACTGGAGAAGGACGCCGGCGCTCAGGGTGCCTTCCGCCGCCAGGTCGCAGCTGGCGCCCTCGTGGGGCTGGTGCTGATCGTCGCGCAGATCATCCTCACGCTCGCCCGCACACCAGGAGTCGGCGCATGAAGAAGCTCCCCGTCCCGTCGTCGCGGTCGTTGATCGTGGGCGCGTGGGTGATCGTGCTGGTCATTGTGGCGCTGATCGTGTGGATGCTCGCTACCATCGGGCGGCTCTCCTCCGACGCGGTGCAGACACAGTCCGAGCTTGACGAGGCGAAGGGCCAGGCGGGCGAGGTGTTCGCCACGCTGGTCGAGACGAACGAGGCGCAGGACGCCGCATTGGCTGAGGCCAACCGTCGTCTCCGCAAGGCGGGCAAGCAACCTGTGCCGACCCCGGCGACTCCGGAGGTCGTGATCGGTGAGCCGGGTGAGGCCGGTGCTACGGGTGCCCGCGGCCTCCAGGGTGAGCCGGGTGCGGATGGGCGTTCCGTCGTCGGGCCCGCCGGTCCTCCCGGTCGCCCCGGTGTGGATGGTGTGGACGGCCAGTCGATCGTCGGGCCTGACGGACCGGCGGGGAAGGTCGGTGACCCCGGCAAGGACGGCCAGTCCGTCACCGGCGCGAAGGGCGACACCGGAGACCGCGGCCCTGAAGGACCGGCCGGACCCGTTGGCCCGGCTGGTGCTGACTCCACCGTCCCCGGACCTCCCGGTCGCCCCGGAGACCAGGGTCAGATTGGTCCTCAGGGCATCCCAGGCGTGGTCAACGTGACGACGTCCCCGGCGTGCGCGGACCTACTGCCCAACATGACGATCTCGCTGGCCTACGACCCAGCCACCCAGACGCTCTCGCTCATCTGCGCCTGACCGATCCATCCCCAGTCTTCACACCGCTCGATGTGAAGGCATTCCGTCACGCCCAGGAGGCGCCATGCCCAAGTTCCGCAAGAAGCCCGTCGTGATCGAGGCCATCCAGTACGACGGATCCAATGCGTCTGAGGTCAAGGAGTTCGTCGGTAGTTCGTATGTCGACGACCGCCGCGTTCCCGTGATTCACACCCTCGAAGGTGACATGTCGGTCACCTCGGGGGACTGGGTCATCCGTGGTGTGCAGGGCGAGTTCTACCCCTGCAAGCCCGACATCTTCGAGGCTACCTACGAGGCACTGGAGTGATGTCCGACCCCCGCCTTGCCCGCCCGCTGTGGCGCGGCCGCACCAACGTCGACGCCTTCACGATCGCGTGGATCGAGCACGCCGAGGACATCGTCCGCGAGCGCTGGCCCAAGATCGCTCACCAGTTCGTCGTCACCCAGGGCGGATACCAAGGCTTCGGTGGCGACCCCGACTCCGCCGGCACGCACGCCCTCGGTGGGGGCACCGACTTCACCTGGTGCGGTCACCCCGAGTGCCTGCTGGCCCTGCGTCTCGCGGGCGGCTTCGTCTGGCATCGCACTCCAGAGCAGGGCGACTGGGTTGACCACATCCACGGCGCCCCCATCGGTCACCCGCTCATGGCACCCGTGCTGGCCCGGCAGGAGACCTCCTACTTCGACCGCCGCAACGGCCTCGCCAACAACGGCCCCGACGACGGGCCCCGACTCGACCCGATCCCCAGACCCATCTGGCCTTACCCGGAGGTAGACATCGTGACTGAAGACGAGATGAACCAGGTTGCCGACAAGGTGGTCGCGAAGCTGCTGGCCGCCGACGTGGGTGACGACCGCACGGTGAAGGCCGCGCTCCGGATGGCGGCGAAGGCCCCGTCGGCTGCGCGGGAGCTGGAGCGGCTCATCACAGACCGGATCCTCGAGGCGCTGACCCCCTCATCGTCAGGTGTGGTCGACGCCGCGGTGATCGAGGACGCGGTCAAGGCCGCGCTCCGCGAAGGCACGGGCTGACCGTGACCCAGACGTTCTGGCTCGAGCGCACCGACCAGGTCGCAGTCGGCCTCCGCCGCTACGCCAGTGGCGACGGTGGCTTCGACTGCGCCCACGGCTACCACAGCGCCCTCGTCTACACCGGCCTCGAGACCGCGACCTACGACGAACGCGACGGCCGCAAGACCCTGACCTCGCGGCCCGACGTCGACCACGACGACCCCCGCTGGCCGCACACATGTGCACAGTTGTGCGGCTACGAGTTCACCGACGACGACAAGTGGCAGGACTGGCAGGAACAGGTCTACCGCCGCACCGACACCGGCGACCTCCGCGTCCTGCACCAGGCATCCCCCTCCCCCGATGCTCCGTCGGCCGAGCCGGGCGCCTGCTGGGACGCATGGTGGATGCCGTTCAACCGCGGCCCCGACGGCATCTACCTGATGGTCCGTTGCCCGGACGGGCACGACTGGTCCGTCGACTCCCGAGCAAGCAATTGTGGTCTCCCGGACGACAAGGAGCACCAGTGCTGGGTGCGACACGGAGATCCCCGTGAGTGCCACGTCACCGTCGACAAGAACGGGCTGACCTGCTCAGCCGGAGCGGGCTCGATCGCCACTCCCAACTGGCACGGCTTCCTCCGCGAGGGCGTCCTCGCATGAAGGTCGTCGCGTGGAACGTCGGCCCCCGCTTCTGGCGGAAGATCATCCGCTCCCTCGGCGGCATCAAGCCCATGCGGACAGCGAAGATCACGGCACTCTTCGAGGCGTCCAACCCACTCCTCGTCGCTGGCCTCCGAGCCCGCTACCCGCACCGCCGGGTCATCTGCCACCGCTCCGACGTCGTTGCGATTCTGCGCCGCGGCGTACGCCGACCCCGTGTCGAGGTCATCAGCCACGACGTGCCGTGGACCGGCCCACACCTCGGCCGCCCCAAGCGTGGACGCCGCTGGCTGCTACTCGTGTGGGACGACGAGGCGATCTTGCTCATCCACCGCGTCACCCGCCCGGGCAACGAGAAGGCATGGGACGCGGAGACGAAGCTCATCGCTCGCGTCGTCGCTCGCGTCGACCTGCCCGACAAGCTCGCGGTCATCGGCGACCACAACCGCGAGGCCAAGCAGCTGGAGGACGAGTACGCCGACATGGGCCTGCGGCTGCTGCCTGTCAACGCGAAGGTCGACCAGGCCGCCGTGCGCGACATGGACGGCGAAGGTGTGCGGCTCGGGAACCACGACTCGGACCACGTCGCGCTGCTCTGGGACGTCGCATGACGCTCCGCGACGCCCTCTGGCTCACCCTCGGCGCACTCGCCTACCCACTCGGCGTCATCGCCGCGCACCTGATCTGCCGTCGCTCGATCATCTACCCGCACTAGGAGAAGCCATGCCCAACACGTCCATCCTCAAGATCGCCCTGCTGTTCCTCGGCTCAGCGCTCCTCATCTGCCTCGGCGGCGTCATCTGGCTCGCCTCGGCCAACCCCGCCCGTTCGATCCCCGACGTGCTCGTCGGCACCACCGGCATCGTCGTCGGCGGCCTCATCGGCATCCTCGTCCCCTCCAAGACCCCGGGAGCCTGACATGAGCACCGACGCAGCACGCATCACCGACACCCTCGTCCTCGCACTCGACCGCGCCCGCGAGCTCGCCTCCGGGCTACTCCTCGTCGGGTACGGCGTCATCACCGTCCACGACCAGTTCGGACGACTCAAGGACGCACAGCCCTTCACCAACCTCATCACCGACGCCGGCGACCTCTACTACGCCGGGAAGGCCATCGCCGCGATCGCACCCGCCAACCCAGCCGCGCCCACAGCCGCCACGGGCATGAAGCTCGGCACCGGCACCACCGCGGCCGCGAAGGCCGGCGCCGGCGGTGCACTGGTCACCTACCTGACCGCCTCGAACATCGCGTTCGACGCGACCTACCCACAGACCGCGAACCTCGGTGCCGGGCTGGGTGTGAACGCGGTCTACAAGACCACGTGGGCAGCCGGCGTCGCCACGAACGCGGCGATCACCGAGGCCGTCATCGACAACGACTCGGCCACCAACGCCACATCGACCGCGGCGAACACGTACTCGCGGGTCGTGTTTACCGCCGTGAACAAGGGCGCCTCGGACACCCTCGCGATCACCTGGAACCACAAGATGCTGGGGGCCTGAGCCATGCGCCAGTACTGGGTCGCCCCGGTCGGCCCGTTCCACGCTACCGACGGTGCCGCATACGCCACGTCGGTCACATTGACCGACGTGTCTCCCGCACCTCCCATCGTGCTCCCGGCGAACATGCTGGAGATCGGCTCCGAGATCGAGATTTACGCTGAGGGGCAGTTCTCCAACACCGCCACCCCGACCCTGCTGCTCGGCCTCTACTACGGCGGCGTGGCAGGCGTGGCATTGGCTGCATCGGCCGCGGTCACCACCGTCACGGCCGCAGTCGCTTGGCCGTGGCAGATGCAGTGGCGAGGCACCGTTCGAGCAGTCGGAACGGCGGGCTCGATCCAGGGTCAGGGGCGACTGTTGATGCCCGCCTCAATCTCTCAGTTCCAGGCGCCTTACGCAGCCCCGATCACCTTGGCGCTGCGCACGGTTGCGGTCGACACAACGGTGGCCAAGTCGATCACGGTGGGCGCACAGTGGGGCACGTCGTCGGCATCGAACACGTTGACCTGCACCAACATCTCTGTGCAGCTGGTGTCCTGATGCGCCGCCTGCTCCCCGCGGGCCTGGTGCTCGC
>JBDSPC010000337.1:0-5302 GCA_039914485.1 Nocardioides sp. | reverse complement strand
CTTCGTCCGGCCCAGCCCCTGGCGCACCTTGGGGAACCAGTCCTGCTCCTCCTCGTCCATGTGGTGGAGGACGTTCTCGATCAGCACCGTCGTCTTGGCGTCGAATCGTTCGTGGCTGGGTTTCATGGCGGCGAGCTCGACGACGAGGACGTCGGCGACGTGGTGCTCTTCATAGGACTCGAGCACGTCGTCCTCGAGCTCGGGGAGCAGCTTGCGCACCCGCGGGTACATGACTTCGTTCTCGATGTAGGTGTGAACGGTCAGGAGCTCGATCATTTTGTCGACAAGCTGACCCTTGCGAACTTCCGCGTTGTCGCCGGCCCTATGGAAGTCGCCGAACACGCGTCGGATTTCCTGGTGGTCCTGCTTGAGCAGGACAATGGCGTCGCTGGACATCTGGTCTCCCGTGGTTGACGGTGCGATCGAGTCGGACCCGCAGCGGCCGAAATTACCCGGGTGAACGGGGGGTGGAATCACCCCATCGGGTGGGGAAGGGTGACCCGGAAAGTGCTGCCCCGACCGACCTCGCTGTCCAGTGTCACGGTGCCGTCGTGGGCGGCCACGATGGAGCTGACGATGTTGAGGCCGAGCCCGGTGCCGGAGACGTGGTTCTCGAGCGCCGCGCCGCCGCGGTAGAAGCGGTCGAACACGAGCGCGACCTCTTCCGGGGCTATGCCGATGCCGGTGTCGCTCACCTGCAGCTCGATCGCCGACGGCGTCTCACGGAGCACGACAGTCACGCGGCCCCCGGTGTGGCTGTACTTGATCGCGTTCGAGAGGAGGTTGTCCAGCACTTGCCGGATACGCTGCTCGTCCACGTCGGCGGGCAGGTGATCGGGTGCGTCCACCTCGACGGTCAACCCCGACTTATCCGCGGACGGGCGCGTCGCCTCGATCGCGTCGCCCACCAGCCCGGTCAGGTCCACCGCGGCCCGCTGCAGCTGAAGCCGGTCCTCGCCGACCTGACCCACGTGGAGAAGATCCGACAACAGCGCGCGCAACCGGAGCGCGTTGCGCTGGACGACCTCCAGCTGGCCGATCACCGCGGGCGGAAGGTCATCGTGTTCACAGAGCATTTCGAGGTGACCGAGGACCGAGGTCAGCGGCGTACGGAGCTCGTGGGACACCGACGACACGAACTCGTCCTGGACCCGCATGGCGCGCATCAGGTCGGTGATCTCCTGGTAGGCGAGGGCGGAGCCCAGCTGCTCGCCATCGGGACCTCGAACCTGGCGAGCAGACGCGGAGAAGGCAGCTCGCCTGCGGGGATCTTCACCCACCCAGTAGGTGTAGTCGTCGAACTCCTCACCCTGGACGGCGCGATACGACGGCATGTCCTCCTTGGCCATCAGTGTCTTCCCGTCCAGGAAGTAGACGTGCCCGAGCTGTCCGGCCTCACCCCTGTGACCGTCAGGGAACGGCAGGCTCAGGGTCTCCCGGTGTCGGCGGTTCATGCGCTCGTAGCGGCCGTCCCTGCCGATCAGCAGCAGGCCCACGCTCACCGCCTCGAAGATCGCCTCGAGTGTGTTGTGCTCGTGCTCGACCTCCGCTCTGGCCGCCTCGAGTCGCTGCTCGTGCTCGTACTGCTCGGACACGTCGAGGATCTGCGAGATGAAGTGGAGTGGCTGACCGTCCGCTCCTCGCACCAGGGCCACCGAGAGATCGCCCCAGACGACGTGGCCGTCAGCGTGCAGATAGCGCTTGCGCAGGCGATAGGTGTCGATCTCGCCGGCCACGGCCTGGTTGAACATCACCAGGTCGTCGTCGAGGTCGTCGGCATGCGTGAGCTCCTGGAAACCCAGGTGGGAGAGTCTCTCGGCGCTGAACCCGAGCATGTCGCAGAACGCGCGGTTGACCATCAGCAGGCTACCGTCGAGGCCGACCAGGGCCATGCCGATCGGTGAGTGTTCCAACGTCAGGCGCCACAACTCCGCGCCGTCGGATGTCCCATCCATCCGACAACCTCCTGCGCCGAGAGCTTCAGTCGGAGACCACCTGGGTCAACGGGTGAGCGGTCCTCAGGAGATCAGGAGGAAACACCCTCCAGTGTCCTTCCGAGACGTCGTCGAAGGCGACCTTGCCAACGGTCAGCCCCGGCCCGGTGCGAACCGGTAGCCGATCCCGGGTTCGGTGACGAAGAGGCTCGGCGCGGCCGGGTCGGTCTCCAGCTTGCGCCGGATGCTGGCCAGATGGACGCGCAGGTAGTTGGTCTGGCGCTCGAAACCGGGGCCCCAGACGGCGTACAGGAGGTCGCCCTGGCGCACGAGGCGCCCACGCTTGTGGGCGAGGGTCTCGATGATCTTCCACTCGATGGGGGTGAGATGGATGTTCTCGCCTGCCCTGGTCGCGCGAGACTCCGTGACATCCAGCGTGAGGTCGCCGACCTGGACGACGACAGCCGGCTCCTCGATCTCCGCGCGCCGGGTCGTGACGCGGACGCGGGCGAGCAGCTCCTCGATCGAGAACGGCTTGGTGATGAAGTCGTCGGCGCCCAGGTCGAGTGCCTCCACCTTGTCGTCGGGGTCGCTGCGCGCGGACACCACGATGACGGGGACACGAGTAAAGGAGCGCAGCTGCTTGAGAACACTGATCCCGTCGATGTCGGGAAGCCCGAGGTCGAGGAGGATGACGTCCGGCATCCGCTCGTCGACGATCTGGAGGGCCGATCGTCCGTCACCCGCCGTCTCGACGTCGTAGTCGCGGGCGCGCAGGTTGATGGTCAGCGTGCGCAGCATCGCGGGGTCGTCGTCGACGACGAGCACGAACGTCATGGCGTCTCCTCGGGCATCGGGAAGTCGAGGACGAACGTGAGGCCGCCGCCCGGTGTCTGCTCGGTGGTGACCTTGCCGCCCATGGCCTCGGTGAGGCCACGGGCGACGGCGAGGCCGAGGCCCACCCCGTCCTTGTCGGGTACGTCGCCGAGCCGCTGGAAGGGGGTGAAGATCCGGGCCTGCTCGTCGTCGGGGACGCCGGGGCCGGTGTCGGCGATGCGCAGGACGGCGCGGTCGCTGGCGATGGCGGCGTCGATCCGGATCACGGCGTCCGTCGGTGTGTACTTCAGGGCGTTCTCGCAGATGTTGGCGAGCACGCGGTCGAGGAGTCCGGGATCGGCCAGCACCATGAGGTCGTTGTCGACGTCGACCTTGATCCGCCCGCCGTCACCCAGCGGGGCGATGGCCTGGTGGATCGCCCGCGCGAGACCCACGTCGATCAGGGTGACCGTCACGGCCCCGGTGTGGATCCGGCTCATGTCGAGCAGGTTGGTGACCAGCGCGGTGAGGCGATCGGCGCCCATCTCGATCGTCTCGAGGAGAGCCGCCTGGTCCTCGGCGGAGAACGTGATCTGGTCACTGCGCAGGCTGCCGACCGATGCCTTGACGGCCGCCAGCGGCGAGCGGAGGTCGTGCGAAACGGCGGCCAGAAGGGCCGTGCGCGTCCGATCGGCTTCGGCGAGCTGCCGGCGCTCGATGTCGGCCACGGAGGCCCGTCGGCGCTCCGCCATCACCTTGGCGTAGGCGGCATACGCGTTGAGGAGACTCCGGTCCGACGCCGCGAGCCGACCGCCGCGCAACGCCAGCAGCGTTTCCTCGTCGATCGCCGTGGTCATGCTCGCCTCCTGCGGGGTCGTCGGTGCCTCTCCGACACTCACGACGGTCTCGCACGCGCCGTTGGCCGTACGCCGCAACACGGCCGCGCCACTGGCGCCGAGGAGCTCACACGCCGACGACAGCAGGCCCGGCAGGTCGTCGCTGGAGTTGAGGAGGCTGTGCGACAGGACCGTGAGCGCATCAGCCTCGGAGCGTGCGTTGCGGGCCTCGGATGCCAACCTGGCCGAATGATCGACCACCGTCGCGACCGCGATCCCGACGATCACGAACAGCGCGATCGCCATCGCGTTGTCGGAATCCGCGATCGTGAAGGTGTAGAGCGGCGGGGTGAACAGGAAGTTGAGGAGCAGGCCGCTTCCGATGGCGGCGACGATCGCCGGCAGCAGTCCGCCCACCAGCGCGGTGGCGACGACGACGGACATCAGGGCCATCGACTCGGTCGGCAACCCGTGGAAGTCGGCGGTTGCCTTGAGCAATCCACTCAGGATCGGGGGAGCGGCGAGCGCGAGCGCGAAGCCGGCCGCGCGTCGCCGTACGCCCAGGCTGTTGTCCGGGCGGGTCAGCCGGAGGTTGCGGCGGCGGGCGTAGTCGTGGGTGACGATGTGGACATCGATGTCGCCGGAGGCGGCGATGACCCGCTCGCCGATTCCCGGGCGCACCACCGTGGACAGACGACCGCGCCGGCTGGCGCCGATGATGACCTGGTTGGCGTTCTCCGCCTTCGCGAAGCCGAGGATCGCTTCGCTCGCGTCGTCGCCGACGATCGCGTGGAAGGTGCCGCCGAGCTCCTCGGTCTTGACGCGGAGCGCCGCCAGCTGGTCGGGCGAGATCCCGCTGAGTCCGTCGTGACGCGTGACGTAGAGGGCCAGCCACTCGCCCCCTGAGCGACGGGTCGCGATCCGCGACGCGCGCCGCATCAAGGTGGAGGACTCGGGACCACCGCTCACTGCGACGACGATGCGCTCCCGGGTGGCCCAGGTGCCCTGGATGTCGTGCTGCTCGCGGTAGTGGTCCAGCCCCTCGTCGACGCGATCGGCCAGCCAGAGCAGTGCCAGCTCGCGCAGGGCGGTGAGGTTGCCCTCGCGGAAGTAGTTCGAGAGCGCGGCGTCGACCTTCTCCGGCTGGTAGATGTTGCCGTGGGCCATCCGCCGGCGCAGGGCCTGCGGGCTCATGTCCACCAGCTCGATCTGATCGGCGGCCCGCACGACGCGGTCGGGAACGGTTTCTCGCTGCCGCACGCCGGTGATGGCTTCGGTGACGTCGTTGAGCGACTCGAGGTGCTGGATGTTCACGGTCGTGATGACCTCGATGCCGGCGTCGAGCAGGGCGTCGACGTCCTGCCAGCGCTTCTCGTGCCGGCTTCCGGGCACGTTGGTGTGGGCGAGCTCGTCGACGAGGACCACGGCCGGCCGGCGGGCAAGGATCGAGTCGAGGTCCATCTCCTCGTGGAACGTGCCCTTGTACTCGACGCGTGATCGTGGAATCACCTCGAGATCGACCAGCGCGTCCCGCGTCTTGCGGCGGTCGTGCGTCTCGACGTAGCCGACCACGACGTCGGTGCCACGGTCTCGTCGCCGGCGCCCTTCGTCGAGCATCGCGAAGGTCTTCCCGACCCCGGGAGCCGCGCCGAGATAGACGCGCAGCCTTCCTCGGTCCATGGTCCTCAGTCTCCACCCTGTCGCGTGCTCATCGCG
>JBDSPC010000316.1:0-7347 GCA_039914485.1 Nocardioides sp. | reverse complement strand
TCGACGTGCAGCTCCACGAACACCCCGACGTCGTCGAGGGAGAGGAGCCCGGTCGAGGGATCGAGCCCGGCAGCGGCCACGGCGTCACCGAGGAAGACGCCGTCGCTGTCGCGGCGTTCGCGGGCATCCGCCCACGTCGACGCGCCGGTGACGAGGCGGGAGCCGAGGCAGGCCAGCCCGAAGCGTGACCCCTCCTCCTCAGTGAAGACCGAGACGCCGATCGGGCGCTGCGGCGAGAAGTCGCGATCGCGCAACACGTCGACCGCCGCAAGGGCGGAGACGACGCCGAGCGGGCCGTCGTACGCACCGCCGTCCAGGTCGGAGTCGAGGTGGGAGCCGGTGAGGACGCCGGGGTCTCGTGACGAGCGCGGCGCGCCCTCCTCAACCACCGGGGTCTCTGGGCGCCACCAGGCGACCTGGTTGCCCATCCCGTCGGTCTCGAGCTCGAGGCCCCGAGCGAGGGCGGCCTCGGTGAACCAGGCCCGCAGCTCGGACTCGGCCGAGGTCCAGGGTTGGCGGAAGTAGCCGCCCGACGAGGCCGAGCGTCCCACCGCGTGGAGGTCGCGCCACATCGCCTCGAAGGTCATGGGGTGAGTCCATCGGGAACGGGGCTCGGGGTCAACGCGGGCGGTGCGGAGCACGTCTCGGATACGAGACCCGTCAGCCGGTCCAGACCCCGTCGTCCCAGGCCGTGGCGAGGACGGCGAGGTAGGGCGCGAGGTCCCAGCCCTGGTCGGCGACCCAGGAATCGGAGAAGTACGTGTCGAGGTAGCGCACCCCGTCGTCGCAGAGCAGGGTCACGATCGAGCCGGTCTCCCCCGCGGCGTGCATGTCGCAGGCCAGCTTGGTGGCGGCGTACAACGCGGTGCCGGTCGAGGGACCGGCGAGCTGGCCGGTGCGCGACCGCAGGAAGTGCGCGCCCGCGACCGACGCGGCGTCGGGGACGCGAACGAGCCGGTCGACGACGTCAGGCAGGAAGGAGGGTTCGGCACGCGGACGGCCGATGCCCTCGATCTTCGAGCCGCAGGTCGTCTCGCCACAGCCGGGGTCGCGGAAGGCGGCCAGGAAGGCGGAGTTCTCGGGGTCGACCACGCACACACGGGTCCGCAGACCGCGGAAGCGCACGAAGCGGCCGATGGTGGCGGAAGTGCCGCCGGTCCCAGCACCGACCACCACCCATGACGGCTCGGGGAAGCGCTCCATCGCGAGCTGCTCGAAGATCGACTCGGCGATGTTGTTGTTGCCGCGCCAGTCGGTCGCCCGCTCGGCGTAGGTGAACTGGTCGAGGTAGTGCCCACCGGTCTCGTCGGCCAGCGAACGCGCGACGTCGTAGACCGCTGCCGGGTCGTCGACCAGAACACAGGTGCCGCCCTCACGCTCGATCAGTGCGATCTTGGACGGCGAGGTCGACTTGGCCATCACTGCTGTGAACGGCAGGCCCAGCATCTGTGCGAAGAACGCCTCACTGACGGCCGTCGAGCCCGACGAGGCCTCCACGACGTGGGTGCCCTCGGAGATGAGCCCGCTGCACAGGCCGTAGAGGAACAGCGACCGCGCGAGCCGGTGCTTCAACGACCCGGTCGGGTGCGTCGACTCGTCCTTGAGATAGAGGTCGACGCCCGGGAACCCGGGGATCCGCATGGCGTGCAGATGGGTGTCGGCGGACCGCGTCTGGTCGGCCTTGAGCTTGCGGATGGCCTCGATCACCCAGGCCCGCTCCGCGTGCCCCGACTGGTCGACCTCCAGCAGTTGCTCCACGGGCCCGCTCATGGACGGAGCGTGCCACAGTTGCGCCGTGGAGTTCCAAGAGGTCGTGCGACGCCGGCGGATGATCCGTCGGTACGCCGATGCGCCGGTCGATCCCGCGGTCGTGGACCGGATGCTCGACAACGCCGTCCGCGCGCCCAATGCCGGCTTCACGCAGGGCTGGGCGTTCCTGGTGCTCGACACCCCGGCCGACGTGGCGCGCTTCTGGGAGGTGACGTCTCCCGAGCCGGGCGCGACCAACACCTGGCTCGACGGCATGCGCACCGCGCCGGTCGTGATCGTGCCGATGTCGGACAAGGACGCCTACCTCGACCGCTACGCGGAGAGCGACAAGAGCACCCCCGACTGGCCCGTCCCCTACTGGCACATGGACACCGCGATGGCCTCGTTGCTGATCCTCCAGACCGCGACCGACGAAGGCTTGGGCGCCTGCTTCTTCGGCGTCCCGGGCGCGCGGATCGACGCCTTCCGGGAGGCGTTCGGCTTCCCTGCGAACCTCAAGCCGATCGGCGCGATCACGGTCGGCCACCGGGCGGCCGACACCGGGTCCCGCGGCTCGGCGGCGCGCCGTCCGCGGCGTACGAATGTCGTCCACCGCGGCCACTTCTCGACCTGAGCGTGTCGAGACCCGGGTCAGAACGGGAATGACCACGCCGGCTCGCTCCTTGGCCCTGATGAACGGTCAACACGTCTTCGAGGAAGAGGTCACCACTGTGTCCAAGGCATTCGAACCGATCACCGTCGGCGGCTGGAAGCTGCCGCAGCGCTTCGTGATGGCGCCCCTGACCCGCAACCGCGCCAAGGGCACCGTCCCCGGCGAGCTGAACGCCGAGTACTACGGCCAGCGCGCGGGCGCCGGGCTGATCATCACCGAGGGCTCGCAGCCCAGCGCGGTCGGCCAGGGCTACCTCGACACCCCTGGCTTCCACAGCCCCGAGCAGCTGGCCGGCTGGAGCAATGTCGCGGAGGCGGTGCACGCCGGTGGCGGCCACCTCGTCGCGCAGCTGATGCACGTCGGCCGGATCGCCCACCCGGACAACAAGGGTGGTCTCGAGACAGTGGCGCCGAGCGCCCTGCCCGCCACGGGCACGATGATCACCGCCGAGGGCCAGGTCGACATGCCGACCCCGCGCGCGCTCGCGACCGACGAGATCCCCGGAGTCGTCCAGGAGTTCGTCACGGCCGCCCGCAACGCGGTCGACGCCGGTCTCGACGGGGTCGAGGTGCACGCCGCCAACGGCTACCTGATCCACCAGTTCCTGGGGCAGTCCTCCAATACCCGCACCGACGGGTACGGCGGATCGCCCGAGGCCCACGCCCGCTTCGCGATCGAGGTGACCCGCGCCGTGGCCGAGGCGATCGGGGCCGACAAGGTCGGCATCCGGATCTCCCCCGCCCACAACATCCAGGGCGTGCTGGAGGAGGACGAGGCCTTCACCGCCGCGGTCTACGAGACGCTGCTCGACGGCGTCAAGGACCTCGGCCTGGCCTACCTCAGCATCCTTGCCGACCCCCGCAGCCAGCTGGTCGCGGACCTGCGAGCGCGCTTCGGCGGTCCGGTGATGCTCAACTCCGGCTTCGGCGACGTCACCGATCTCAAGTTCGTCGAGTCGATCATCGACGAGGACCTCGGCGACCTGGTCGCCGTCGGTCGCGAGTTCCTGGCCAACCCCGACCTAGCCCAGCGCTGGCGCACGGGAGCCGTCCTGAACGAGCCCAACCAGCAGACCTTCTACGGCGGCGGCGCCGAGGGCTACACCGACTACCCGACACTCGAGGCGAGCTGATGCGCGCCGTCGTCTACACCCACACCGGCGACTCCTCCGTGCTCGACCTGGTCGAGCGAGACGCCGTGGAGCCCGGTCCGGGCGAGGTCCGGGTGCGGATCGTCCGCGCCGGGGTCAACCCCACGGACTGGAAGTTCCGCGCCGGTGGCATGGGGGAGCTGGCCTTCCCCGAGGTCGTGCCCGGCCAGGACGGGGCCGGCGTCGTCGATGCGGTCGGCCCGGACGTGAACGAGCTCGCGGTGGGTGACCGGGTCTGGACGATGCTGGCCCAGCACACCCGCCCCGGGGGTACGGCGCAGGAGCAGGTCGTGCTCCCGGTCGCCAACCTCACCCTGCTGCCCGACGTCGCGTCGTTCGACCTGGGTGCCTCGCTCGGCGTCCCGGCGATCACCGCCCACCGCGCACTGACCACCTCCGAGGACGGTCCCGACCGACTCGCCCCGGGTGCGCTGGCCGGCCTGACAGTGCTCGTCTCGGGTGGGGCGGGCGCGGTCGGCAACGCGGCCATCCAGCTCGCCAGGTGGGCCGGCGCCACCGTGGTCACCACCGTGAGCAGTGCCGAGAAGGCCACGCTGGCCCAGGCGGCCGGCGCCCACCACACGGTCAACTACCGCGAGGCCGACCCGGTCACGGCGATCCGCGACCTCGCCCCGGAGGGGGTCGACATCGTCGTCGAGGTGGCGCCGGCGCAGAACCTGCGTCTCGACGTCCAGGTCATCCGGCCGCGCGGGACGATCGCGATCTACGCCAACAACGGCGGCGACGAGGTCACCCTCAGCGTGCGGGAGACCTTCTCGACCAACGCGCGGTTCCAGTGGGTGCTGATCTACACCGTCGGCTCTTCGGCACTGCGCGCCGCGGCCGAGGACATCACCGCCGCCCTCGCCGACGGTGCGTTCGGGGTGGGCGAGGAGCACGGCCTGCCCGTGCACCACTACCCGCTCGAGCAGACCTCCGAGGCGCACGCCGCCGTCGAGGGTGGCGCGGTCGGCAAGGTCCTGATCGACGTGGCTGACGCCTGAGAGCACTAGGTTCTGCGCATGGCCGCAGACACCCATGACCGCGTCGTCGCCAAGCTCCAGTCGCTCGTACGCATCCCGACGGTCTCGGATCGCGATCCTGCCCTGGTGGACACGCACGCCTTCGACCGTCTGCTGCACGAGCTCGCCGACCAGTTCCCGCTGCTGCACATGGAGCTCGAGCTGACGCGCGTCGGCACCCACGGTCTACTCTTCCACTGGGCGGGCGCGAGCGCGGACCGCCCAGTCGTGGTGATGGCGCACCTCGACGTGGTGCCGATCGACGCGGGCGCGCCGTGGCAGCACCCGCCCTTCGGGGCGGAGATCCACGCCTCAGCAAGCGGCCAGGCGATCTGGGGCCGCGGAACCCTCGACGACAAGGGCTGCGTGGTCGCGATCTGCGAGGCCGTCGAGCTGATGCTCGAGGCCGGAGCGGAGCCCGCCCAGGACGTGTGGCTGTCCTTCGGCTGCGACGAGGAAGTGAGCGGTACGGCGGCTCAGGAGGCCGTCGCCGAGCTGAAGCAGAGAGGGGTCACTCCCTGGTTCGTGCTCGACGAGGGCGGCGCGATCGCGCACCAGGCCTTCCCCGGTGTCGAGCCGCCACTCGGCGTCATCGGCGTCACCGAGAAGGGCACGACCTCCGTCGAGCTCGTCGCCGAGGGTCGTGGCGGGCATGCGTCGACCCCGGCGAAGAACGGCCCGACGACGCGCATCGCCCGGGCGATCCTGCGGGTCGAGAAGAGCCCCTTCCCGGCGTCCGCACCGGCACCGACCCTCGAGCTGCTGCGGCGGTTGGCGCCGTACCTCCCGCTGCCCGTGCGGCCGATCGCCACCAACGCCGAACGCATCACGCCGCTGATCACCAAGGTGCTCCTCGCCGCCGGGCCCGAGGCCGCCGCGATGACCCGCACGACCGTCGCCGCGACCACGCTCAGCGGCAGCCCCGCCCTCAACGTGATCGCGAGCAGCGCCCGCGCCGGGCTGAACATCCGGATCATGGTCGGCGACACGGTCGCCGGCGTCCTCGAGCATCTCCGCAAGGCGATCAAGGACGACGGCATCCGCATCGAGGTCGTCGAGCAGGGCGAACCGTCGCCGATCTCACCGATGGACGAGGCGTTCGAGCTGCTCGAGGGAACGATCAAGGACGTGTTTCCCGACGCGGTGCCCACGCCCTACGTCATGATGGCGGCCACCGACTCGCGGCACTTCACCGAGATCAGTGAGCGGGTCTATCGCTTCGCGCCGTTCCGGATGACCAAGGCGCAGCGCGAGTCCATCCACTCCTACGACGAACACCTCGGGATCGACGACCTCATCGACGGGGTCACCTGGTATCGCACGCTGATCGAGAGGCTCCCGAGATGACGACGACCACCTCAGACCGGCCCGGTGTGGGCACGCACCTCTTCCGCATCGTCGGCTTCCTGGTCTGCGTCGAGATCGCCAGCGGGATCCTGCAGGGCTACTACACGCCGATCTTCACCGACATCGCCGACCACCTCGGGATCGCGGACGCCGACGTCAACTGGTTCGAGGCCGCGCAGCTGATCGTCAGCGCGCTCTGCGTCCCGCTGCTCGCCCGACTGGGAGACCTGATCGGGCACCGCAACGTGCTGCTGATCTCGACGGCGATCACCGCCCTCGGATCGTGGGTCCTGGCGTTCGCGCCGTCCTTCACGACGTTCCTGATCGGCTGGGCGATCCAGGGTGCCTATGTCGTGTGGCTGCCGCTCGAGGTCGCGATCATCCATCGGCGTACGGCGAACACGGGCCGCCAGGCGTTGCTGACCCGTCGCTCCGCGGCGGTCCTGGTCGGCGCGCTCGAGCTGGCCGTGATCATCGGTGCGCTCACCTCCGGCGCGCTGGTCGAGTCGACCTCGATGACGGTGCTGCTGATGCTGCCCGCGATCGTGGTGACGATCTGCTTCGTGGTGATCTGGTTCGGCATCGAGGACGTGCCCGGGCGCGCGACCGGCGGCATCGACTGGGTCGGCTTCGGGCTCGTCACCGCGGCCCTCGGGGTGCTGATGGCGGGGTTGATCGTGATCCGCCTCGAAGGCCCCGGCTCGATCCTCGCGTGGCTGCTGGTCGCGGCCGGGCTGGCGCTCTTCGTGCCGTTCGTGAAGGCCGAGCGCAAGATCGCCGAACCGCTCATCGACATCGACCTGCTCGCAACGCGCGCGCAGTGGCCGGTGCAGCTGACGGCGTTCCTGTTCGGCATGTCGGTGCTGGGCGCCCAGATCCCGCTGTCCACCTTCGCGCGCACCGACCCCGACGTCGTGGGCTACGGCCTCGGTGCGGACGCCGGCTTCGTCTCCACCCTGATCGGGGTCTATGTCGTCAGCCTCGCGATCGGTGCGTTCACCCTGCCGCTGACGTCGCGTCTGTTCACCGCACGGGGAGCGCTGATCGGGAGCTCGGTGCTGGTGGCGATCGGCTACGCGATGTGGATCCCCTTCCACGACTCGACCACCCAGGCCCTGATCAACATGGGCATCGCCGGCATCGGCTCGGGCGCGCTCGTCGCCGCCCTGCCCGCGGCCGCCGCCGCAGCCGCGCCCGCGGACCGGACCGGCTTCGCGACCGGCATGACCAACGCGACCAAGACCGTCGGCGGCGCCATCGCCTCGTCGATCTTCGCCATCGCGCTGGCCTCGACCGGCTCGCTGGAGGACCCCACCGAGGGCCACGCGCCGCTGTCGGGCTACCTGACGGTCTGGTCCGTCTGCGCCGCCGCAGCCCTGCTCGCGGCGTTCTCGCTGCTGTTGATG
>JBDSPC010000310.1:0-3615 GCA_039914485.1 Nocardioides sp. | reverse complement strand
CCGGCCGGTCTGCCGACTGGCTGGCACGTGTCCCCGGCACCTTCAGCGGCCAGCAGGCACTCGTACGCGGCCTGGTGCAGGCCGTCTTCGCGATCGGATCCGCCGCGGTCGTCCTGACATCCACCAGCACACCGTGGCTGGCTCATGCCGAAGCGGTCGAGCCAGTCGCTCCCGCGGTGCCCATGCAAGTTGCGCACACCCATCAACCGGCCGCACTCTCGGCGGCCGTCGAGACCACCGAGGTAATCATTCAGCAAGGCGACACGCTGTGGGCTTTGGCCGAGCGGCATCTTGGCGCCGGTGAGCGTTGGCGCCAGCTTGCCGAGGCGAACGTCGGTCGCACGATGGAAGGCGGTTCGGTCTTCGACGCCAATAGGGACCTGCGACCCGGCTGGACCTTGCTCGTGCCGACAAACTCGCAAGGCATGACGGTCACCGTCGCGCAGGGCGACACCCTGTGGGAGTTCGCCGAGGAGGCGTACGGCGACGGGAGCCAGTGGCCGCGCGTCTATCAGGCCAATGACGAGCAGATCGAGGACCCGCACTGGATCTACCCCGGCCAGCAGCTCGTCATCCCCGGAGTCAGACGACCCTCCCCGGCGGAACCTCCAACAGGCCCGACACCGACGACCCGCACCGATGACCTGCCGGAGATGCCGACGCGCCCAAGCATGCCGTCGGATGGCGAGACCGAGGCGCCATCGACCGTCAGCGACGCTCAGCCCCAGTCTGAGCCGATAGCTCAGGTATCCGAGGGCGGATGGAACCTCGACCAGGCAACGGTCACCCGTGCCCTGCTCGGCGGCGGCGGTCTCTTGGCCGCGGGAATGTTGACCGTCTACGGCGGCCGACGGCTCACCCAATCCCGCAACCGGCGCTCCGGCCGACTCGCACCCTCGGTCGCACCAGAGCTGCGAGACGAAGCCAAGGCCCTCCGCACGATCGGACGAAATGGCCAACCCGATGCGACGTTCTTCGACTCCGCAGTCCGGGAACTGTGCGAGCTTGCCGAAAAGTCCGGCTCCTCGGTCCCCGAAGCGATCGCAGCGAGGCTCGACGCGGAGGGGCTCAACCTCCACCTTTCAGCTCCCGCCGTTCCGGCTCTCGAGCCGTGGGTCGCCTCGTCGGACGGAACGACCTGGCGTCTGCCGCGGACCCATCAGCCCATACGGAGTGATCGGATGGCGGCGTACCCCGCCATGGTGACCATCGGTGTCGACTCGGCGGGAGGCACGTGGTTCGTGGACCTGGAAGGCGCGGGCGTCGTACAGCTCGTCGGTGACATGGCTGCCGCTGAGGACCTTGCTCGTTTCATCGCCGCCGAGCTTGCCCTCAATCCGTGGACCGACACCGAGGGCGTGGACGTGATCGGCGTCGCCCATGACATAGAGCCGCTGAACTACGGACGCCTGTTCTCTGAGCCGGAGCTCGACATCGAACGGGTTGCCAAGTCTGCGAACCAGGCCGCCGACATCATCGCCTCCAACGGATACGACATACTCAAGGCGCGGGTAACGAGTTGGCGGGAAGCCTGGGTCCCGACCATCACGATCGCATCCGTGGACGAGTCGGGCAGGAACGCCGTCGAGACACAGCTTCCGGAGTTGCTCGATGACCTCGACCGCGCCTCGGGCCGGACGTCGATCGCGCTGACCCTGGTCTCCGAGCGTGCTCTCACAGATCGGGGCCTGGTGCTCATCATCGACACCGACGGCCAGCTCACGACTCCTTGGGGAAGTGTTCAGGCGAACCGGTTGACGCCGACCGAGGCAGCACTCCTCGCTGACTTGTTTGACGATGCCGAGCAGTACGACGACCAGCCAATGCCCGTCGCGGAGACGATCGAAGGCGAAGGACCGACTGCAGATGTGGCTGGCGCGCTCACCGAGCATTACGTGGAGGATCGGTGCGAGACGGGGGATCCGTACTCGGTGCTGCCGCGACCCGACCGTGTGTACGTCGAAGCCGCCGCCACCACGACGGAAGATCTTGCTGTCCTTGCCCCCGCGGTCCCCCCGACCGGGGCCACGAAGGCCATGACCGCGGATCCGTCGCTCGACGCCG
The DNA here is from genome assembly GCA_039914485.1 of Nocardioides sp. Classification (GTDB taxonomy): domain Bacteria; phylum Actinomycetota; class Actinomycetes; order Propionibacteriales; family Nocardioidaceae; genus Nocardioides. The sequence goes on along the minus strand of JBDSPC010000310.1, from coordinate 1,551 downwards.
ACCTTGCAGAGTGGGCTGACGAGACGACGACGCGACCGAAACTCAGAGTCCTGGGACCGGTCGAGTTGCACGCGGTGGGGGAGCGGACCAGGGAGGTCGAGTCTCGGCCTGCCTACTACGCGGAGCTCGCCGCCTACCTCGCGATGCACCCGGAGGGCCTGACTCCGAACCAGGTCGCCAACGACTTCGGGATCCAGAACAACACGCTGTACACCCGGCTGGGGCAGCTGCGGAAGTGGTTGTCGACCAAGCCCGACACGGATGAGTGGTACCTCCCGAACGCGCAACGCGTGCGCGGCCAGCAGGTCTACCGGCTCGACGACGTGCTCGTCGACGCGGATCTCGTACGCCGTCTCCGCGCGCGCGGTCAGGCTCGCGGTCCTGGAGGGATCGAGGACTTCATCAAGGCGCTCGAACTGGTCGCTGGCCGCCCGTTCGACCAGCAAAGATCCAAGGGCTATGGCTGGCTCATCGACACACCGCACGATCACTACCTGACTGCGGCGATCGTGGACATCGCTCATGTCGTCGCCACCCACGCGCTAGCCGAGGACCAAGCGAACCTTGCGCTGTGGGCTGCCGAGAAGGCGATCCTGGCGGCGCCGTCGGAGGACAAACCCCGTCTCGACCTGGCAAAGGCGATGAAGGCGCTCGGACGTGACGATGAGGCCGAGGACTACCTGCGCCACCAGGTCTTCAACCGTTCGGACGACGATCGCCCGCCGCTGGACGCGTCAGCCAGGACGGACGCCATTACGCGGCCAAAGAATCGTCGTCCCTAGCGAGGGGGACGGGTCTCGTTCGTGGGCCTGCCAACTCTCATGGATGCAGGCGCAGGGCGTCTCGCCTCGAGCTCCAGTGTCGACATGCAGGGAAGATTGACGACGTATCCGCGGGACAGCTTGGCAGCATCGTTCGATCTGTGGGCCGTCGTCAAGGTAGGCGATGGGCCGCAGCCTCGTGGTCACGACGCCCCCCTTCACCGGATACATCACCGGACGGGCTCAACGGACACCGGTCAGAGGCGCCAGCAGGCTGACCTGCGTCGTTCCCATGGGAGGTTCGGTTGCGGGACGGCTGACGTCGGGTCGCTGCTTGCACGCAGCTGAAACTCCACGGTCGCCGGTGCGCTCCCATCGCGCGTCGTCCCGCTCCCGATCAGGGGCGCGCAGCAGCGTCGGACCGATCGCTCGTCGTCCTCGATGATCAGGATGGTGTCGGGGAATCGCTTTCGCTCATCTTGGGTCGGTACCCGGCCCCGAGGTCGCATCGGCCGCCAGGCTGATCGGTATCGGCCTCCTCACGGGCCCGTGAGTGGGTGACTCGCCTGGGGAAGCACGTCGCCTGCCGGCGCGGCAGTGGGGCCAGCCGCGAGTGGCAGCGGGCCCCACTGGTCTACCGACTATTCGGTGGTGCGGCGTTCAGCGACCTGAACGGGGGACGGGTCGCTCACTCGCTCTCGCCGGACTCGTCGGCGTCCTGGTGGCCGGGCTCGTTGGGGTTGGCGTCCGGACCCACGTCGGGTCCGTCGTTGGCCTCTTCGGCTCCCTC
>JBDSPC010000306.1:0-9881 GCA_039914485.1 Nocardioides sp. | reverse complement strand
TGGTCGGGGTGCCATTCGAGGGGCAGCCAGTCGCGTGCGTGTGCAGCGTCATCGAAGTTGGGTGGGAGGAGCGCGTCGTCGTGTCCGCTGCGCACCCAGCCCGCCAGCTCTTCGTAGCCGCCGATGCCACCGCAGTCCTCGGGCGGACACGCCATTCGGCCGCCGGTGCAGCGCGCCACCGAAGGTGGATCGTCGAGCACCTCCTCGACAACGAGCCGGTGGTCCCAGCCATCGCCGAAGTCGTACTCGTACCAGAGCTCGTCGGACTTCTCGGTGATGAGCTGGTCGAGTCGCACGTCGTCCTCGAGCGTCCCCTCATCTCCCTCGTCCAGGTCGAAGGTCGTCACGAAGCACGGCGAGCGATGGTCGTGGCCGGTGCGGAACCGGTGCAGGTGGCTGTTGGTCCACCCCATCGCAGCCTGGATCACGTCATGCAGTCGCGGCAGCGTGATATCGCCGGGCAGCTCGAGTCGGCGCCAGACCGGCGGCCTCGCGCCGTGCAGGTCCAGGCGCACCCGGAACCCGCGGACCTCGGTCGGGACGGGGAGCAGCGTCGGCTCCTCATCGCACTTGAGTTTCTCGAAGATGCTGGACACCTGCCCACTCATCAGCGCGTCGAGGAGCGCCTTGTTCTCCTCGGGGCTGGCACCGGCCATCAACAGCTTCGCCAGGTGCTGGACGTCGGTCGGTTCGGCCACGACGGACAGTCAATCACCGATGAGTCGACGTTCTGCAGCATCACCAGCGCGCTGACGGGATCTTCCGTGGCGCCGCCTCCAGGTCCTCGACCTTGATCCGGATGGCGCGCTTGCCGCAGCGGTACGCCGGCAGCGTGCCTGCCGCGATCCAGCGGCGGATGGTCTTGACGGAGACCGACATGCACTCGGCCGCCTCGTCGAGGCTCAGGTAGACCGGCCCAACTCGCTGCTCACGCATCGGAACGCACCTCCGTCCGCGGCCCTGTCCGCGGCACTGTCGCCGACGCCAGGAAGCGCCGCGCCTCGGCCACGGTGATGTAGAGCCGGCCCACGCCCTGGAACCGGGTCCACCGCGGGCCGACGCCGCGGCGGCGCCAGTCGCGGACGGTGCGCTGCGGCGTACGGATGAGCTCGCAGAACTCCTCGAACAGGATCAGGCCGTTGTCGTCCCACTCGGCCGGGATCTGGATCGGTGCCATGTCAGTGCCTCTCGGTCTGTGGCCGTCAGACCATCCGGCGGCCCATGACAGAAGAAGCAACCGCCGAGCCCGTGGATCGGACATCGGCCGTCCATCCGTGTCCAGGACCGGCTTCTCCCTGGACACCTATGTCGCCACCCTGTTCCGGGGCGGTCACGTGCAGGCAGATCTTTCAGCGGCTGATCCCACGACCAGTCGTCGGAGCAGACGGGATGGGCTCGGGCGGTCGGCGCACCCCGCCTCCCAGCATCGCGGCCTGCAGCGCGACAGGGCGCCGAGGTGCGCGGGGTCCGTACCGATCGATGTCCTCGGCCGCGAGATCCGCGGCGTGCCCGGGCCCGAGATCGGCGCGGTCACGACTGAAGGTGCGGACCCACTGCTCGCGCGCCTCGTCCACTGACTCGGCGACCAGGTGGGCGACATTGCTCCGACGACCGCGCGTCATGCCGACGTACGCCGCGGCGGCGCCGGTGGCGTCCCCGACGGCCAGGTGCGCGGTGTCGACGGTCTGCCCCTGCGCGCCGTGCACGGTCGTGGCGTAGGCGAGCTCGACGTGGGCGCGGACGTACGCCGGTGGCAGGACGCGCTCGCCGCGGTCACTCTTGACCCGCAGGCTCCCGTCGCTGCCGGCAGCGAGGACCGTCCACGTGTCGCGGTTGGCCACGTCGAGGTCGCGTTCGTTGCGTCGGGTGTAGATGCGGTCGCCGACACCGATGCACTCACCATGGCTGGTGACCAGCTCACCAGCCCGCTCACGAGGAGATTCTCCAAGGCCTCGTCGGCGGTCGCGGATGGCGGCGTTCAGGCAGGTCACCTGCTCTCGAGTGTCGGCGATGACGAGGCCCTCAACCTCGGCGAGCACGGCTCGTCGCTCGACCTCGGAGGCGTGGATGACGATCTCGCCGCGCCTCACTAGCGCGTCGAAGACCTCACCACTGCGCTCACCAGTGCGCATGAGGAGGCTGAGGTCGGCGTACTCGGCATCCGCGAAGCGGTGCACGGTGTCGAGCGTCAGGTGGGCCTCGGGCGGCGTCCAACGCGCGGCCAGATCGAGGACGCCGCCGCGCCCCACCGCCGGGAGTTGATGGCGGTCTCCGGCGAGTGCCAGCCGGGCACCGGTCTCGTCGGCGATGGTGAGGAGTGCCCGGGCGGTGTCCTGGTCGAGCATCCCGGCCTCGTCGACGAGCAGCAGGTCGCCGGGCAGGAGTCGCGCTCGCAGGTCTGGCTGCGACAGCACCCGCGACCAGTGTCCGTCGTCGTCCCAGCGGAAGCCGTGCTGGTGGATGAGCCAGCCTGCGGAGTGGGCGTCCGTGCCCACCTGCTGCTCGGCCACCCGCGCCGCCTGGAGGGTCGGCGTCACGATGACCAGTCGTCGCTCCTGGGCGTCGAGTGCAGTGCGTACGGCGGCGAGGGTCGTGGTCTTGCCGACGCCCGCTGCTCCTTCGACCACGACCAGCGATGCCGAGCCGGCGAGTGTCTGCACGACGAGGCGCTGCCCTTCATCGAGTCCGGTGCCCGACACCGTCCGGGGCGATCCCGCCGGGCTCGCCTCGGCGCGAAGGATCAGCCAGTCCGTGAGCTCCTCCTCGACATCAAGGACGTGCTGCGACGTGAGCGAGCGGACGTGCGCGGGCACGTCGTCACGGTCGAGGAGCAGTGCGCACCTGGTCACTGCTCGGGCAGTGAGGTCCTCGGCCAGTTCGCGCCGGGCCGAGCCTGCGGCCACGATGTCGACGTCGGCGACGATCCGCTCGACCTCGCCGCGGATGTCGGCGGCGTTCCAGGCTGATCGTTGGGCGCCGAGCCGGGTGAGCGCGAGGGTCACGACAGCCTCGCGGTTGAGGCGACCGATAGGAGTTCCGGTGATCTCGAGCGACGTGCTGGGAGCGACGAATCCGAGGTCGTGCAGTTCGTCGTGCCAGCGTTTCGCCAGGTCCGCACCGCTGCGGGGGATGACCTTGTCGGGTCTGGCGTCGGCCCAGGCGCGGCGGTCCCAACTGCGCCACCGCCCTGGGCCGGGCTCTGCTCCCGGGTTGTCCCGTCGCCACTCGGCCTCGTAGCGGTCGGTGTTGCGAGCGATCTGTGCGGTGCGGGCGCTGAACGCTGCGGCGTACGGCGCGAGCTGCGTCACCTCGCCGCTGTCGGCGTCGAGGGTGTAGCCGTGCGCAGCAAGCGCCTGGCGGAACTCCGGGTCGCACATCACGGCTGCATGCCCGATGCCGTTGATCGCGTTGATGGAGTCGACGACGCCGACGGAATGGAGCCCTCGCCAAGCGCCTGCGGCGAACACCCGTGCGTTGATCTGGACGTGCAGGTGACGGTGCGGGTCGCCAGCACGGGACGTGTAGTGACGGACAACGGCAGCCTCGATCTGCTCCACAGGCACCTGGACCTGCCGGCCGCGCGGCCCGATACGAGTCGTGGCGTGCTCGGCCAGCCAACCGATGATCTCCGCCGCAGCACGATCCTGGGCGGCGTCGTAGGCCACCCCGATCTCCGGGTGAAGCGATGCCGCCAATGACCATGTCTTGGGTCCGTTGACGACGACCTCGACGAACCGCAGCGCGTTGTCGTCCCTACGCAGCCGGCCCTTGGGTAATCCGTTGGCGACGTCGTAGCCGGCGACCCACTGCTCGTAAGTCGCACCGTCTAGCTCGCGTGCCTGCTGCACGCCGTCGGTGGTCGCGACGTAGCGCGTGGCCAGCCCGGTGCCCTCGGCAAGGTAGTAGTCGTCGGCGCGCGAGCGATCGGCCTCGACGTAGTTGCGCGCGGCGGAAGCGCTGCCGCGGTAGAACTTCACCCCACCGTGCATGCCGCTCACCGCCCGTCACTACTCGTCAAAGACCCTTGAAACGACGATCGGTCCGCCCGAGTGGGCGGACCGTTCTACGGACCTTCGTAGCATGCGTGCCGCTTGGTTTCGAGGCTTCGAATCGCCTTGCAGGAAGCGGATTCTCGGGCTCGTCAGAGTCCGTCAGCAATCGTCATCGCGGGGTCGCGGTCGATGGCTGCGGTGAGATGTCCGCGGTGACGTCGTAACAGCCGTAATAGCTAGAAGGCCCGCCGGAGCCCGAAACGACGCATCACCAACGCCATCTACCGCCGCATCCTCGCCGACCAGCCACACCTCGAACTGCAGGCCGCTAGACACGCAGAGGCGCTCTTGAGCCTCTCTGCCCTGGGCGGCGCCCGGACTACGCAGGCCAGGTGAGAGCCACACGACGAGTCGTGGGCAGCCGATGTAAGAACGACAGCCCGGACGCCTGGACCGAGCCTCGCCGCGCAGCGGTCCTGGGTCAATGGAACAAGTAGCCGAAGAGCGCACGTCGGTCTGCGAACGCTCGGCGACGATCTCCAAGCGAGTCGTGGCGCTACCTCGCAATGGCGAGTAGCGTTCTTTGTCCGCACCGGTCGCTGGAGGATGTCATGTCTAGTTGGTTCATCTTCGGAGGCATCATGTTTGTGCTCTTTATCTTGATGATCGTCGGAAACGTCGGGGATCGAGGCGACCACACGGTCAACGCTACGAAGTTTTGGCACAAGCACGACTGAAGTCGGCCAGTCCGCGAAGGTCTCGACTGCGCAGTTGACTCGACAGGTGCTCGATGCAGCAGCTGTCCCTCTGGTGACCGGATCCGCCGAGATCCGGGGACCTGTCGGGGTCCTGGCATATGTGCGGCGGCGCAACCCCGACGCTGCGGTCGTCCCTTCTTCTGGCACCAGTGTTAGTCGCAGAGCGCGGCGGTAGCAAAGCCGTCGGCGATGGTGTGGCCGTCGCCGTCGTTGACCATGACCACGACCGAGAGGTTCGCGTCGGGCAGCGTCCACGCCTTGGTGGCAAACCCCGGTCCAGCACCGCTGTGTCCCCATGCGACGCCGCAGGATTCGCGGTCGAACCAAACACCGAGCCCATAGTCGACATTGAACGGCTCAATGGTGCCCAGCGGTGTGGTCATGGTGGCGACCAGGTCCTCGTCGAGCAGGTCGCCACGCGACAGCGCAGTGTAGAAGCGGTCGACGTCACCGACGGTCGAGACAACCCCTCCCGCGGCAGGGATGAACCGGACGTAGGGGTCTGGGGCGGCCTTCGAGTCGTAGTAGCCCTGGACGCTCGGGGAACCGAGAAGCTGTGTGTCGGACATCCCTGCCGGGTCGAAGATGTTGTGCTCCATCGCGTCCCCGAGCGGTTCACCGGTCACCTGCTCGACCACCTTCCCGAGGACTTCGTAGCCGACGTTGGAGTAGCTACCCGACGTGCCGGGCCGGAACTCGAGCGGATGGTCGGCGCTGACCTCGATCAACGAGTCATCGGTCATGCGGCTCAGTGCCGGCAGGTCTTCGTCGCGTGGGTCGTATAGCCCCGCGCGGTGGCTGAGCAGATCCCTCATGGTGATCCGGTGCCCTTGCGGCAGCAGCCCAGGCACGACGTCTTTTACCGTGTCGTTCAGGCTCAGCCTTCTGGTCGCCACCAGCTGCAGCACCGCGGTCGCCACCATCGTCTTGGTGATGCTCATGACCGGGAACCGGTCATCGGGCCGCATGCGCCGCCGATGCTTGACATCTGCCATCCCGGACGTGAACGTGCGGGTCTGATCCCCCATCCGCACCAAGACGATGGCGCCGGTCGCGACCCCTTCGTACGCGTTCAGCTGCTCCTCGATCCGCTGGGCCACCACCTCCAGGGTCGGAGCGGCCGACTCACTCGGAGAGGTAGGTACTTGCGACACCGGTGGCTGGGTGCGGTCGCTGGGGGATCCTTGGCCGCTGCACGCCCCCGACAGGGCGATCGCCACGACGATCGCCGCCAGCCGCGTGGACCGCCTGACATCACCCACGCAATGAGACTAGCCAGCGCCGTGAGTCCTGACCATGACCCACTTGGGTCGCTCATCGCGAAGACTCAGCAAAGCGGGTCACCGTGGCGTTGTCGGCGCCGCGGAAGATTCGCATAGATGGCGCCATGACGGAGTCCGCTCACGCAGCGCCGCACCTGATCCATATCAGTTGACGTTGCCATCTGACATCCCCGCGAGAATCGCGATCAGGATGGGGCCGTCCCACATGGGATCCCCTTGCGGCGAACGGGGACGTGTACAAGCTCACCTATGTCCGCGGCCCCAGCGTCATCATCGTGATGCTCGCCGAGGAGCTGAAGAAGAAGCTGACCCCGGGTCGATCCCCTCGGGACGCAGCGTGGGCTCCCACGGCCGCGAGATCGGCGGCCGACGCGGCCGGCCGCGCGGGACACACGCCGGAACGGGATCTGTTTGCGGAACGACGCGGAAGAGACTCAACGATCATTCCCCCATCAGTCCCCTATGAGGCCAGGCAAAGTGAGTAGGGGGTTAGCCGGAAAACTGAAAGAAACCGCAGGCTGACCTGCGGTTTCTCTTGGTGGAGCCTAGGGGACTCGAACCCCTAACCCCCTCGTTGCAAACGAGGTGCGCTACCAATTGCGCCAAGGCCCCCATGGTTTCGAGACGGTCGCTGGGCGACCTCCTCAACCACCGAGGTGGTGTGGATCAGGACTTGTGGACGGTGTCCGTTGCCTCGGCCCACAGCGCCTGCTCGGTCTTGCCTTCGTCGATCTTCTTCTTCGCGAAGGCGGCGCCGGCGGCGGCCAGCAGGACGAGGATGAGCTTCTTCATGGCAGACACCTTAGAAGGGGGCGGAGTGCGAGGGGTGGTGGGCCTAAGAGGACTTGAACCTCTGACCTCTTCCTTATCAGGGAAGCGCTCTAACCGTCTGAGCTATAGGCCCGGTGCCACTTGCGTGGCGGTGGCCGCCCGGGGGCGACCGAGGGGGAACATTACCGCACGCCTGAGCGGCGCAACAAAACGTCAGCGCTCGTCCTCGGCCAGCGTCACTTCGATGCCGCCGAGCAGGGCCGCGGCCATGTTGTAGAGGAACGCGGTGAGGGTCGCGATGGCGGTCAGCAGGATCACGTCGATGATGCTCACCAGCAGCGTGAAGCCCAGGACGCGACCCATGCCGAGGTAGTTGGTGACGTCGAAGTCGGAGCTGTTGGAGTCGCCCTCGACCACGCTGGCAACGGTCGCGTTGATGGAGTCCCAGACGCCGGCCGCGCCGAGCACAGACCACACCATGAAGACCGCGACGAAGGTGACGACACCGAAGGCGACCGAGAGCAGGAACGACGTCTTCATGACGCTCCACGGGTCGATCCGGGTCAGCCGCAGGCGCGCGCGCCGGGGTGCCTTGCCGGCAGGCTTCGCCGTACGGCGCCCCTGCTTGCCCGTCCCCGCGACGGCGTTGGCACGGTGCTCCGTGGCGGCGTTGGACAGGGTCGCCTGGATCCGCTCGGTGAGCGGTGCACGCGAGTCGGTGTCACTCACCGCGGGCGTGCTCGAGCCGGTCGAACTCTGACCACCGGTTGCCCGGGGGGCGATTCGCTCGGACATGGATCACTCCTCAGCGTCTTCGTCTGGACTCTCGATTGTTGCACCGTCGGCCACATCCGGCGATTCGACAACCTCGGCCGACTCCGGCGTCTCGGCGACCTCGACACCCTCGTCGGCAGCCAGTTCGGCCTCGTCCTCGTCGCGAGCCTCGACCGATCGGGCGACCACGGCCACGGCGTCACCGTTCTTCGGGCTGACGAACTTCACGCCCTGGGTCGAGCGCCCGGTGGCGCGGAAGTGCTCGTTGATCGGGCTGCGCACGACCTGGCCGGCCTGGGTGATCGAGAGGATCTCGTCGCCCTCCTCCACGATGAACGCGCCGACCAGGCCGCCGCGGTCCTCGTTGGTCAGGGTCATCGCCTTGATCCCGAGACCACCGCGACCAGTGGTGCGGTATTCGGTGATCCGCGAGCGCTTCGCGAAGCCGCCGTCGGTCATGGTGAAGACGTACTGCTCCTTCACCTCGGCGTCCTCCGCGTCGGCGGCGGCTTCCTCGGCCGCCACCTGGGCGGCGCGAATGACCGACATCGACAGCACCGAGTCGTCACCCTTGAACTTCATGCCGGTGACGCCGGAGGTCGCGCGGCCCATCGGGCGCAGCTGGCCGTCGTCGGCCTTGAAGCGGATCGCCTGGCCGCGGCGCGAGACGAGCAGGATGTCGTCGTCGCCGTTGACCAGCTCGGCACCGATCAGGGCGTCGTCGTCCTCGCGGAAGTTGATCGCGATGACGCCGGCCTGGCGCGGGCTGTTGTAGTCGCCGAGGCGGGTCTTCTTGACGAGACCGTTGCGGGTGGCGAGCACGAGGTAGGGCGCCTGCTCGTAGTCGCGGATCGCGAGCACCTGGGCGATGTCCTCGTCGGGCTGGAACGACAGCAGGCCGGCTACGTGGCCGCCCTTCGCGTCGCGGGCGGCCTCGGGCAGGTTGTAGGCCTTGGTGCGGTAGACCCGACCGGCCGTGGTGAAGAACAGCAGCCAGTGGTGGTTGGTCGTGGAGATGAAGTGCTCGACCACGTCGTCGCCGCGCAGGGTCGCGCCGCGCACGCCCTTGCCGCCACGCTTCTGGGTGCGGTACTGGCTGGCCAGGGTCCGCTTGGCGTAGCCGCCGCGGGTGATGGAGACGACGAGCTCCTCGTCGGGGATCAGGTCCTCCATCGACAGGTCGCCGTCCGCCGCGATGATCTGCGAGCGGCGGTCGGTGCCGTACTTCGCGACGATCTCGGAGAGCTCCTCGATGATGATCCGACGCTGGCGCGGCTCGTTGGCCAGGATGTCCTCGAGGTCGGCGATCTCGAGCTCGATCTTGGCGAGCTCGTCCATGATCTTCTGGCGCTCGAGGGCGGCCAGGCGGCGCAGCTGCATCTCGAGGATGGCGTTGGCCTGGACCTCGTCGACGTCGAGCAGCTGCATCAGGCCGCTGCGGGCCTCGTCGACATCCGGTGAGCGACGGATGAGCGCGATGACCTCGTCGAGCGCGTCGAGCGCCTTGGCGTAGCCGCGGAAGATGTGCGCGCGTCGCTCGGCCTCGGCGAGGCGGTAGCGGGTCCGTCGCTGGATGACCTCGATCTGGTGCGTCACCCAGTTGCTGATGAACTGGTCGATCGTCAGCGTGCGCGGGACGTAGTCGACCAGCGCGAGCATGTTGGCCGAGAAGTTGGTCTGCAGCTCGGTGTGCTTGAAGAGATTGTTGAGTACGACGCGGGCGACCGCGTCACGCTTGAGCACGATCACCAGGCGCTGGCCGGTGCGCGAGCTGGTGTCGTCACGCACGTCGGCGATGCCCTGGATCCGACCGGAGTCGGCCAGCTCGGCGATCTTCAGCGCGAGGTTGTCGGGGTTGACCATGTAGGGGAGCTCCGAGATGACCAGGCAGGTGCGGCCCTTGGAGTCCTCGTCGATCTCGACGACGGCGCGCTGGGTGATCGAGCCGCGGCCGGTGCGGTAGGCCTGCTCGATGCCCTGGCGCCCGACGATGAGCGAGCCCATCGGGAAGTCCGGGCCCTTGATCCGCTCGATCAGCGCGTCCTGCAGCTCCTCGCGGGTCGCGTCGGGGTGCTCGAGCGCCCAGATCGCGCCGTCGGAGACCTCGCGCAGGTTGTGCGGCGGGATGTTCGTCGCCATACCGACCGCGATGCCGGCCGAACCGTTGACCAGCAGGTTGGGGAACCGGGCCGGCAGGATGGTCGGCTCCTGCGAGCGACCGTCGTAGTTGGGCTGGAAGTTGACGGTGTCTTCGTCGATCTCGCGGACCATGTCCATGGCCAGCGGCGCCATCCGGCACTCGG
>JBDSPC010000261.1:0-3679 GCA_039914485.1 Nocardioides sp. | reverse complement strand
CCGACGTGCTGACCATCGGCTTCGCCCGGCGGGTGCCGACCTACAAGCGCCTCACCCTGATGCTGCGTGACCCCAAGCGGCTCAAGGCCCTGCTGCTGCACCCCGAGCGGCCGGTACAGCTCGTCATCGCCGGCAAGTCGCACCCGGCCGACGAGACCGGCAAGCGCCTCATCCAGCAGATGGTCGAGTTCGCCGACGACCCAGAGGTACGCCACCGCATCGTGTTCCTGCCCAACTACGACATCGCCATGGCGCAGCACCTCTATCCCGGCTGCGACGTGTGGCTCAACAACCCGCTGCGCCCGTTCGAGGCGTGCGGCACTTCGGGCATGAAGGCCGCCCTCAACGGCGGTCTCAACCTCTCGATCCTCGACGGCTGGTGGGACGAGTGGTTCGACGGCCGTAACGGCTGGGCCATCCCGACCGCCGACGGCGTCGAGGACTCCGAGCGTCGTGACGACCTCGAGGCCGACGCGCTCTACGAGCTGATCGAGAACGAGGTCGCGCCGCGCTTCTACGACGTCGACCACGAGGGTGTGCCCACGCGCTGGCTGGAGATGGTGCGCCACACGCTCAAGTCGCTCGGCCCGAAGGTGCTCGCGACCCGGCAGGTGCGCGACTACGTCCGCGAGCTGTATGCCCCCGCGGCCCACACCTCGCGCGCGCTCAACTCCGACTACCACGGAGCCCGTGAGCTCGCCGCGTGGAAGCGGCAGGTCCGGGCGGCCTGGCCGTCCGTGCGGGTCGAGCACGTCGAGTCCGGCGGTGTCGGCGACATCGCCGAGGTGGGGGCGACCCTCGCCGTACGCGCGTTCGTGGCGCTCGCCGACCTCGGCACCGACGACGTGGAGGTGCAGGTGGTGCACGGCAGGACCAGCGCCGACGACGACCTGCTCGACGCCGGCGTCACCGTGATGCACGCGAGCGAGTCCTACGACGGCAACCGGCACCGGTTCGACGCCGACGTGCCGCTCGACCACTCGGGTTCGTTCGGCTACACGGTCCGCGTCGTGCCCCGCAACGCCGCGCTCGCGTCCGTCTCGGAGATGGGGCTCGTCGCCGTACCCGCCTGAGCCTGCCCAGGTGGTCGGTCAGTCGGACTTCTCGTCGCGAATCGCCGTCCGGGTGACGGTGAGCGCGATCATCCGCGCGACGACGAGGGCGAGGTAGAGCATCCCGGCGATCTGCTCGATCATCACGAACGATCGTGCGTGCGGGCGGATCGGATAGATGTCGGACAGGCCGGTGCTGGTCATCGTGGTGACCGAGAGGAAGAGCATCTCGAACCACGCCTTGGCATCGAGCGGGCTGGCGACGACGGAGAACGAGTCGGGCCAGACGATGTCGACGGCGAGGTAGACGTAGGCGAAGCCCCAGGCCACGACCGTGAAGGTGGCGCCGGTCGCGTAGAGCTCGTCGGTGGTCACGACGTGGTCGGCGAACATGTAGCTCAGCAGCGCATAGCCGGTGTAGAAGTAGAACGCCGCGTGGAAGACCGACGACCACAGCACGACCGACTCGGCACCGGGGGAGATGGCTTCCCAGATCGTGAGTACGACGACGGGCAGGCCGAGGATCGCCGAGACCCAGTTGAGGGCGGGGGTCATCCTGACGGCCATCACCGCGAGCACCAGCACGAACAGGGCCAGCGTGGAGAAGAGCGCCCGCCCGAGCGGCTGGTCGCCGAGGAACGGGTAGATCAGGATCCCGGCGAGCTGGATGATGAGCAGGTCGGCGCACGGGTGCTTCACGACCGGGATGTGGCGCCAGTTCACTTGACCTCCCGCATCACGATCACCGAACGGGCCTCCTGGAGCATCGTGCTGCCGGCCTTGACCGGCGTCCCGATCGGGTTGCCGGGGTCGGTGGAGACCACGATCTCGCCCGCGGTCACCCAGTTGTTCACCGGCAGCGCCAGCTCCACGTCCTGCGCGGAGGCGTTGAGGAAGATCGTGAAGGACGTGTCGCGCAGCTGCTCGCCGTGCGGACCGGGGGAGCGCAGGGGGTCACCGGAGACGAACATCCCGAAGGACTGCAGGCTGTCGTCGTGCCAGTCGTGGCCGGTCATCTCACGGCCAGCCGGGTGCAGCCAGATCAGGTCCTTGGGGCCGCCCCTGATCGTCGGCCGGCCCTCGAACCAGTGCCGCTGGCGCAGCGCCGGGTGGTCGCGGCGGATCCGCAGCGCGGTCTTGGTGATCTCGTAGACGTCGAGCCACGCGTCATCGGGTCGCCAGTCGATCCAGGAGATCTCGTTGTCCTGGCCGTAGGCGTTGTTGTTGCCGCCCTGGGTGCGACCGCGCTCGTCACCCGCGGTCAGCATCGGCACGCCGTTGGAGAAGCACAGCGTCGCCATCAGGTTGGCGGCCTGCCGGCGCCGCAGCGCGACGATCTCGTTGTCGTCTGTCTCGCCCTCGACTCCGCAGTTCCACGAGCGGTTGTTGTCCGTGCCGTCGCGGTTGTCCTCGCCGTTGTCCTCGTTGTGCTTGTGGTTGTAGGAGACGAGGTCGCGCAGCGTGAAGCCGTCATGGGCGGTGATGAAGTTGACCGAGGCGTACGGCGAACGGCCGTCATCGGCGTACAGATCACTCGATCCGGCGATCCGGGTGGCGACGGTCCGCACGCCGGAGGTGTGCCCGCGCCAGAAGTCGCGCATGGTGTCGCGGTACTGGTCGTTCCACTCGACCCAGGGCGGCGGGAACTCGCCGACGCGGTAGCCGTCCATCGAGGCGTCCCACGGCTCGGCGATCAGCTTCACGTGCCGCAGCAGCGGGTCCTGGCCGATCGCGGTGAGCAGGTGGCTGCCCATGTCGACCTGCTGGTTCGTGCGGGTCAGCGCGCTCAGCAGGTCGAAGCGGAAGCCGTCGACGTGCATCTCGTTGACCCAGTAGCGCAGCGAGTCGAGGATCATCCGCAGGCTCTGGGTGTGCGTGGCGTCGACGGTGTTGCCGCAGCCGGTGACGTCCCAGTAGGCGTCGGCGGGCGGTTCGGCGAGCGCCTCGACCACGTGATCGGCGGCGACGCGCTGGTAGTAGCCGAGGTCGTCGAGACCGCGGAACGACAGCGTGGGGCCGAGCGGCCCGGCCTCGGCCGTGTGGTTGTAGACGACGTCGAGGATCACCTCGAGCCCCGCGTCGTGGAACGCCTTGACCATCTGCTTGAACTCGCGCACCTGCTCGCCGCGATCACCCGACGCGGAGTAGGCGTTGTGCGGGGCGAAGAAGCCGAGGGAGTTGTAGCCCCAGTAGTTCACCAGGCCGTTCTCGGCCAGTGCCGGCTCGGAGAAGAACTGGTGGATCGGCAACAGCTCGACCGCGGTGACGCCGAGGTCGCGGAGGTAGTCGGTCACGGCCGGGGTCGCGAGACCGGCGTAGGTCCCGCGCAGCTCCTCGGGCACGCGGTCGTGCAGCTGGGTCATGCCCTTGACGTGCAGCTCGTAGATCACCGAGTCGCGCCATCGCCGTCGCAGCGGCACCTCGCCCTCCCAGTCGAACTCGGCGTTCACGACGACACTGCGGGGGACGTACGGCGCCGAGTCGAGCGGGCTCCGCTCCCCGGGGTCGCCGAGGACGTGGCCGAAGATGGCGGGCTCGGGGACCAGCGCTCCGGAGACCGCCTTGCCGTAGGGGTCGAGCAGCAGCTTGTCGACGTTGAAGCGCAGCCCTCGGGTCGGCTCCCACTC
>JBDSPC010000234.1:0-3282 GCA_039914485.1 Nocardioides sp. | reverse complement strand
CGATCTCGAACTGGCCGGGGGCGACCTCGTTGTGGCGGGTCTTGGCCGGGATGCCGAGCTTGAAGAGCGCGCGCTCGGTGTCGTGCATGAACGCCAGCACGCGGTCCGGGATCGCACCGAAGTAGTGGTCGTCGAACTCCTGGCCCTTCGGCGGCTTCGCACCGAAGAGGCTGCGACCGGCGTTGAGCAGGTCGGGGCGGAGGTTGACGAAGGAGGAGTCGACCAGGAAGTACTCCTGCTCGGGGCCGCAGTAGGACACGACGTTGTCGACGTCCTTGTGCCCGAAGAGCTCGAGGACGCGAGCGGCCTGGTCGGCCATCGCCTTCTGCGAGCGCAGCAGCGGGGTCTTGTGGTCCAGCGCCTCGCCGGTCATCGACACGAAGATGGTCGGGATGCAGAGCGTGTTGCCGTTCGGGTTCTCGAGGATGTACGCCGGCGACTGGACGTCCCAGCCGGTGTAGCCGCGGGCCTCGAACGTGGCGCGGATGCCGCCGTTGGGGAACGACGAGGCGTCCGGCTCGCCCTGGATCAGGGTCTTGCCCTGGAACTCCCAGATGGCGGTGCCGTCGCCGACCGGCTCCATGAAGGAGTCGTGCTTCTCGGCGGTGAGACCGGTGAGCGGGTAGAAGACGTGTGCGTAGTGGGTCACGCCCTTCTCCATGGCCCAGTCCTTCATCGCGGAGGCGACGACGTCGGCGAGCGCCGCATCCAGTGCGGTGCCCTGCTGGATCGTCGCGGCGACGGACTTGAAGACCGACTTGGGCAGCCGCTTCTTCATCACCGAGAGGCTGAAGACGTTCTCACCGAAGACCGAACCGGTCTCCTCGGCGATGTCGAAGGTGGTCGCCGGAGGAACGTATGCCTGCACGTCCTTGATGGCAGCCAGACGGAC
The DNA here is from genome assembly GCA_039914485.1 of Nocardioides sp. Classification (GTDB taxonomy): domain Bacteria; phylum Actinomycetota; class Actinomycetes; order Propionibacteriales; family Nocardioidaceae; genus Nocardioides. The sequence goes on along the minus strand of JBDSPC010000234.1, from coordinate 2,390 downwards.
GAGGTTCGCAGTCATTTCTTGCTCCTAGCATCGGCGTTCTCGTGTCGCCACGGTTCGGTTTCACCCAAGGTATTGGCCCAGCGTTTCGCCAAAGTGCCCTTGTATTACGGGCGTGTTAACGATCGCCTGGCCGGCATTCCGGGTCGTGCCCGCCGCCGGGATACGGTTCCCGGCATGTCTTGCACCGCCCTCTCGAAGCGCTTTCTGACGGCCGCCCTGGCGACCGGCCTCGCCCTCACGACCGCTGCCTGCAGCGGCGACGAGCCCTCGAAGGCCGACGCTGCGGCGTACGACAACGCGGATGTCCTCGCGGAGATGACCGACGCGGTGGCCGACGCGGGGTCGGTCCGGATGACGCTGGGCACCAAGCAGTCGCCCGAGGACATCACCGTCGACACGGGCTGGGGCGACGAGCCCGCGATGCGCGCCCTGACCGGTGGCGACCCCGCGCTGCAGCTGGACATGCGCCGAGTCGGGAGCCGTGCCTACCTCGGCGGCGAGCTCGTCGGTCACCAGTGGACCTACCTCGACGTCGACGACCCGCGGCTGAGCGATCCCGACAGCACCTTCGACGCCGGCCCCATGCCGACACTGCTCGCGATCGACGTGCCCGGCGACCTCGCGGCGTTGGAGTCCGCCGTCTCCGAGGCGACCAGCGAGGGCACGGAGGAGATCGACGGAAAGCAGACCGACCACTACTCGCTCACCGTCGACAGCAAGGCCTGGTTCGAGGGGCTCGCCGAGAGCTCGATGTACCGCGGCATGGACCTCCCCACCAGCGTCACGATGGACCTGTACGTCGATGACGACTCACTCCCGGTGCGGCTGGCCTACGAGGTGCCGGGCAAGGCGGCCCAGTCGGCGCAGATCGGCTTCACGGAGTGGGGGACACCGGTCGAGGTCGCGGTGCCCGGGCGCGCGAAGCCCGTCTCATGATCGACACCGCCTCCTGGGCGCACCGGTTCGGGGCGCTGATCGTCGACTGGGTCGCCTGCACGCTGATCGTGATGCTGGTGCTCGGCCCGGGCGGGTGGAGCGACGACCCGTATGCCGGCTTCTACACGACCGGCGTCTTCGTCGTGGAGTCCGCCTTCTTCACCGCCGCGATGGGTGGCTCCTTCGGCAAGCTGGTCACCCGGCTGCGCGTGGTGCGCAGTGACGGGTCCAACCGGCCGCTCGAGCTGATCCCGGCGCTGGGGCGGAGCCTGCTGATCGCGCTGGTGATCCCGCCGCTGGTGTTCCGCCCCGACGGTCGCGGGCTGCACGACATGGCCGCCCGGTCCAGGACCGTACGACTGAAGGACCTGCGCACTCCCGCCGGTTGAGCAGCGGCTCGGTCAGCGGCCGCGCTGCTGGCCGCGCATGCCCTTCATGCTGGTCGGCATCGGACCCTTGGGCATCGGGACGGTGCCGCGCTGGGCGTCGATCGCCTTGAGCCGCGCCAGGATCTCGGTGATCTCGGGGGGCTTCACGTTGCGCCCGAGCTTGGTGACGTGGCGGACCAGCTTGGGCAGCGGCACCTCGCCCTCGCCGTTGCCACAGACGACCTCGTGGATCGGGGTGTCGGGGAGCACCCGCTCGTGCTTGCGTCGCTCGGTGGCGAGCAGGGTCTTGAGCCGGTTGGCGTTGCCCTCGCCGACGAGCACGATGCCGGGCGGGCCGACGACGCGGTGGACGATGTCCTGCTGCTTGGTGAAGCCGACGACCGCGTCGGTCTTCCAGCCACGCCGGAGCATCTGCAGCGCGGAGGCGGCCGCACCAGGACGGCCCTCCATCTGCTTGAACGCCGCAGCCTGGGCACGGCGGCCGAAGATGATGATGGCGCCCAGCAGGCCGAAGAGGATCGCGCCGACGATCGACAGGATCAGCTTGAGCACGCCCTGTCCACCGGGCAGGAACCAGATGAGGGTGAACCCGACGGCAGCGCCGACGAGGAAGACGCCGAGCGTGATCAGGCCGATGAACCGGTCGGTGGTCTTCGCCATCCGGTAGGTCTGGAGGATCTGCTGGCTCCGCTTGGTGGGCGGGGTGGCGGGGGTCGACATGCGCTGCCTTTACTGGATGAGCGAGACGGGTCAGACGGCTGCGGTGACGCGCGCGTCCATGGCCTGACGGTACAGCCGACCGGCGCGGTAGGACGAACGGACCAGCGGGCCGGACAGTGCGCCGGAGAAACCGATCTGGTCTGCCTCGTCCTTGAGCTCCACGAACTCCTCCGGCTTGACCCAGCGCTCGACCGGGTGGTGGCGCAGGGAGGGGCGGAGGTACTGCGTGATCGTGATCAGCTCACACCCGGCGTCGTGCAGGTCGCGCAGCGCCTGGCTGACCTCCTCGCGGGTCTCGCCCATGCCGAGGATCAGGTTGGACTTGGTGACCAGGCCGAAGTCGCG
>JBDSPC010000202.1:0-2848 GCA_039914485.1 Nocardioides sp. | reverse complement strand
AACAGGCAGGGCCGAACCTCACTACCGAGCCACCGACCCGATCGTCGAGTCGTTGTACGACGCCGGCCGGCATCAAGGGCGCTTTCGCGTCGCGATGCGATGGCCTGCGGCCACCCTTGACCCCAGCCGCCGCCGCACAAGAAGGCTGGCTATCGGGTCGGTCGCTCTCCCTGGTCTGCTAACAACCCTGCTAACCGACACCCGACGACGGCCGGACTTGCGGAGTTCGCGGCAGTTCGTCCTAGGCGGGAAGCTGGCGCGAATTCGCACCACGGAGGGCAACCCTCGTCCTTTGAATCAGGATTAGCGACGATGGTTCGACTCCATCCCGGGGAGCCAGATGAATCTCCACGCGTCTGCGTGGAGTTTCGCCTTCGCTTGGCGCCAGGACCCTGCAGCTCCACCCACGTGCGTGGAGTTTCAGTCGGGCCAGGATGGCTACGCGGGATCGCACCCGGTGATCGGCGCCAGCGGCTGACTAGACCAGATCGAAAATTCTGCGCGACAGGTCAACCATGGCGGTGCCGAGGCATCTGATCCTGCGTGGACGTGGTGAGGCACATGGACCGGTTGGAGATCGGTACGCGGCTGGATCGACCCGAACGCTCGGGGGCGATCTCGCAGTTGTTCGTCGCCCACCACCGACGTCTGGTCGGGCTGGCTTCCCTCCTGGTCGACGATCGGGAGACCGCGGAGGACGTGGTCCAGGAGGCCTTCGCCGGCCTCTACGCGCGGTGGCCGCTGCTGCGCGACCACGAGGCGGCGGTGGCCTACCTGAACCGCACGGTCGTGAACGGTGGTCGTGGCCAGCTCCGCCACCGGCATCGTGGGCGGGTGAACCTGACCCGGATGACGCCGCGGCCCGAGGAGCTCGACTCGGCGGAGCAGGTCGCCGTCGGGCACGACGAGGCCGCGCTCTTGTGGCAGGCGGTCGTGACCCTGCCGTGGAGGCAGCGGCAGGTGCTGGTCCTGCGCTACTACCTCGACCAGAGCGAAGCCGAGATCGCGAACACCCTCGGGGTGTCACCAGGATCGGTCAAGAAGCACGCGAGCCGCGGTCTGGCCACGCTCGCCCGGCGTTGGGAGGCACGGTCATGACCACGTCCGATCTCGAGCGCCGGTTGACCGTTCTCCTGGGAGAACGTGCGGACGCTGCCATGGAGCAGACGAGCACCCAGACGAGACTCGCGGACCTGCTGGTCACTCGCGGACGGGACACGTCGCAGAGACGCCGTCGCTGGGTGGCCGGAGGGTTGGCGGTCGCCGCCGCGACCGCGGCGGTCGCCCTGTGGTTCTCCAGCGGAGACGAGGAGCGCGCGGAACCGACGCCGGCCACCGTCGACTCGGTGCAGATCGCGACCGACTTCCTCGAGGCCGTCTACTCGCACGATGCCGACCTCGCCACGTCGTTCCTGTCTCCCGGTGTGCGGATCACTCACGCCCGGACCGTCGGGACGGTGACCGAGTCCGAGTGGGTCGACGAGCTCGCCTGGCAGGAGGCCATCGGCGCCACCCTGGTCGACCACTCGTGCCGGGCGGTGGAGGCGAACGAGGTGACGTGCACCTATTCGATGCACGGGTTGGGCTCGGACCAGCTCAACCACCGGCCCTACGACGACAACACCCTCGACCTGACGATCCGCGACGGACTGGTCGAAGCGTTCCAGGACGAGTGGCGCTACATGGACAACGGCTTCAGTGCGGAGATGTGGGAGCCCTTCGCCGCCTGGATCGTCCGGGAGCACCCCGGTGACGTCCGCGCCATGTACACCGACGAGGGCCAGAACCTGCCCAGGCTCGATCCCACGTCCGTACGGCGCTGGGAGCAGCGCGTCGCCGAGTGGGTCGGCACAAGGAGATGACTATTCGTCGCCGGTCAGCGTGAACGACCGGAGCCGGTCGCCGGCGAACCAGACACCGCCGACGGTCACGACCAGCGACGCGAGCAGAGCCCACGGCAGGTTGACCGGACTGTCCAGCGTCGACGAGACCGAGTGCCCGACCTGGATGCCCCACTGCGCGATGCTCAGCCACGCGACACCGCTGAGAAGGCCGCCGGCTAGCCCTTCCCAGACGAGGACGAAGATCAGCCCGACCACCACGGCGTGCCGGGTGAAGGCGGACAGCGCGAGGAAGAGGGCGGAGTAGGTCGTGCCGGCCACCAGCGCACCGACGAACCAGCCGACCGCCTGCTCACCACCACCGGCGACGAGGCTGGCGATGAAGACGCCGAGCGAGCCGACGGTCAGGGTCGCCGACCAGGCGACCAGCCACTTCGACGTCGCCACCGCGTGTCGGCTCACCGGCTTGGAGAGCAGGTAGACGATCGAGCCGTCGTCGACCTCGGGGCCGAGCACCGAGGAGGCCGCCAGGATCGCGACGAGCGGCAGCACCAGGGGGAAGCCGAGGAAGCTGATCATCGGCCAGGCCGCGTCCGGGTCGGACGAGAGCGCGCGGATCAGTGCGGTCAGCCCGATCAGGGCCAGCGGCAGCGCGAGCAGCAGCCAGAACCGCCGCCGTCCGAGCAGTGCCTGGAGTGCCAGCTTGATGATGGTCGTGTTCATCGGTCCACCAGGTAGGCGAAGACGCTCTCCAGCGACTCATCGCTGGGGGTGAGCTCGAACAGGGTCAGGTCGTGGCTGCGCGTCAGCGGCGGGAGCTCGGAGGCGAACGTCCCGAGGTCGCTGACCTGCACGTCGAGGCCGCCCTTGGGACGCAGGCTGACGGACTGGACGGCGGGCCGCGCGATGAGTACGGCGGCGAGCGCGCGATCGTCGCTGGAGGTGATCGAGTAGCGGACCGGCCGATCGGTCATCAGCCGCCGGATGGCACCGAAGTCGCCGGACGC
>JBDSPC010000151.1:0-5037 GCA_039914485.1 Nocardioides sp. | reverse complement strand
ACCCGTTGTCGCTGGCCCAGCGACGGGGGTCGCCGGTCACGTTCACGGCGAGCTGGGTGCCACCGTGGTAGGAGCGGTAGGCGGAGAGCACCTTGTGCTTGCCGGTGTGCAGGCGAGCCATCCGGATCGCGTGCTCGTTGGCGTCGGCTCCACCGTTGGTGAAGAAGATCCGGTCGAGGTCACCGGGCGTGTGCTTGGCGATCAGCCGCGCCGCCTCGGAGCGGGCTCCGTTGACGTACGCCGGAGCCACCGTGCAGAGGTCAGCGGCCTGCTGGCGCACCGCTTCGACGATCCGCGGGTGCTGGTGGCCCAGGTTGGTGAAGACCAGCTGGGAGGTGAAGTCCAGCAGCCTCTTGCCGTGGCGGTCCCAGACGTGGGAGCCCTCGGCCCGGGTCACGACCATCGGGTCGAGGCTTGCCTGGGCCGACCACGAGTGGAAGACGTGGCGACGGTCGAGCTCGTAGGCACGGTCGGGGTCGGCGTACGCGCGAGCCAGCGTCTCGTTGCCGCCCACCATCAGCTCAGTCATTGCGCGGGAATCCCAGCTCGAGTCCGCCCGCGGGACGAGCAGCCGGGTTGATCCAGCGGGTGGTCACGACCTTGCCGCGGGTGAAGAAGTGCACGCCCTCGGTGCCGTGGGCGTGCGTGTCACCGAACAGCGACCGCTTCCAGCCGCCGAACGAGTAGTAGGCCACCGGGACCGGCACCGGAACGTTGACGCCGATCATGCCGACCTCGACGTCCTGCTCGAAGCGCCGTGCGGCGCCGCCGTCGTTGGTGAAGATCGCCGTGCCGTTGCCGTACTCGTTGGCGTTGATCAGGGCGACGGCCTCGTCGTACGTCGCGACGCGAACGACACTGAGGACCGGCCCGAAGATCTCCTCGGTGTAGATGTCCATGTCCGTGGTGACGTGGTCGAACAACGTCGGGCCGAGCCAGAAGCCGGCCTGGTCGCCGTCGACCTTGACCGAACGGCCGTCCACGACGAGCTTTGCACCAGCCGCCTCGCCGGAGTCGATGAAGCCGGCGACGCTGTCGCGGTGCGCGCGTGTGACCAGCGGGCCCATGTCGGAGACGTCACCGCGCTCCTTGCTGCCGTCACCGATGCGCAGAGTGGCGGTGCGGTCGGCGATCCGGGCGACGAGGTCGTCGGCGATCGGCTCGACGGCCACCAGCACGCTGATCGCCATGCAACGCTCGCCAGCACTGCCGTAGCCGGCGTTGACCGCGGCGTCGGCCGCCAGGTCGAGGTCCGCATCGGGCAGGACCACCATATGTTTCTTCGCGCCACCGAGGGCCTGCACGCGCTTGCCGTGCCGGCTCGCGGACTCGTAGACGTACTCGGCGATCGGCGTGGAACCGACGAAGCTGATGGCGGCGACGTCCGGGCTCTCGAGGAGCGCGTCGACCGCGACCTTGTCGCCCTGCAGCACGTTGAAGACGCCGTCGGGCAGACCGGCTTCCTTCCACAGGTTCGCGATCCACAGCGCGGCGGACGGGTCCTTCTCGCTGGGCTTGAGCACGACCGCGTTGCCGGCGGCGATGGCCACCGGGAAGAACCACATCGGCACCATCGCCGGGAAGTTGAACGGGCTGATGATGCCGACCACGCCGAGCGGGTCGCGCTTGGAGTGCACGTCGATCCCGGTCGAGGCGCCCTCCGAGTGCCCGCCCTTGAGGAGGTGGGCGATGCCGCAGGCGAACTCGACGACCTCCTGGCCGCGCGAGATCTCGCCGAGCGCGTCGGAGTGCACCTTGCCGTGCTCGGCGGTGATGAGGACGGCGAGCTCGTCCTTGCGCGCGTTCAGCAGCTCACGGAACGCGAAGAGCACCTGCGTACGGCGCGCGAGCGACGTGCGCCCCCAGGCCGGAGCCGCCTTCATGGCGGACGCGATGACGCGATCGGCGTCCGCTCGGCTCGCCAGGGCGACGCGGCCCGACACGCGACCGGTGGCAGGGTTCGTGACGTCTGCCCAGAGGTCGGCCTCGCCGGCGAACGCCGCGCCGTCGGCCCAGTGGGTGATCAGGTTGCTCATGGTGTCTCCTTGGAAGTCGAGGTCCCATGGTCGGACGTGACCAGGCGTGAAACGGTCGTCAATGTGTAGGATTCGACGCGAAATGGCGACAGATCGTCGCTCTTGGCAGTTCCAGCGAAGGGACCGGACACATGGCCGTCGTCACCATGGCCGAGGTCCTCACGATGCCGCTCGTGCGCGCCGGCAATCCTGAGGTCGTGGCCGGTCGTGAGGGGCTCGGCGTGGAGGTGCGCTGGGTGCACACCACCGAGCTGGCCGACATCGCCCCGCTGCTGCGCGGTGGAGACCTGGTGCTCAGCACCGGCATCGCCCTGCCCGACAGCGACGCAGGACTTCAGGGCTTCGCCACCTCGGTGGCCGACAGCGGTGCCGCCGGTGTGATCATCGAGCTGGGCCGGCGCTGGACCGTGCTGCCGGCGGCCCTGGTCGAGGCCTGTGACGAGCTCGGGCTCGCGTTGGTCGCCCTGCACCACGTCGTGCGATTCGCGGCCGTGGCGCAGGCCGTCGGTGAGCGGGTGGTCGACGAACAGCTCGAGGAGCTGCGACAGTCGCAGCGCGTGCACGACACCTTCACCGAGCTGAGCATCGCCGAGGCCGGTCCACGCGAGGTTCTCGAAGCCGCCCAGCGACTCGCCGGCGTCACCGTGGTGCTCGAGAACGAGGACCACCAGGTCGTCGACTACGTCGCCGGCCCCGACGACATCGACCCGTTCCTGGCCGACTGGCGCGTCCGTTCGCGACGCGTCCGGGACGCGGGTCGCACGACGTGGGACCAGGGCCAGGGCTGGCTCGTCACCCGTCTGGGCAAGCGCGGACGCGACTGGGGCCGACTGGTCATGCAGGCTCCCTCGGAACCCTCGCCACGCCTGGCTGCGGTGGCTGAGCGGGCCGCGGCCGCACTGGCCCTGCACCGCCTCCACGACCGGCACCGCGACAGCGTTGTTCGCCGTACGCACCACGAGCTGATCCTGGGACTGCTCAACGACCCGACGGACGCGGACATCCAGCGCCGGTGCGAGATCGCCGGATTCCCGCTGAAGGCCCGGCAGTTCGTCGGACTGACCATCCGGGTGCACCCGACACCGGGTGAGACCAGCACCCCGCTCTCCGGCCGGGTCGAGGAGGTCATCGCCGCGACCGTCCTGGGGGCGCACGACCTCCGGACGCCGGCCCTGGTGTGCGAGCTGGACCAGGAGGTGCGCGCGCTGCTCTCGCTGCCGGCATCGGCCCGAGCGAACAGGCTTGTCGACGACCTGGCGGCGCGCGTCCATCGCCGCCAGCACGTCACCATCGGGGCCGGCCGGCCTTCCGCTGGAGTGCTGCACGCGGACCGCACACTGCGAGAAGCGGGCCAGGTCGTGTCCTCGGTGCGCGACGAGACCACCGGACCTCAGGTCCACCGACTCGAGGACGTGCACCTGCGTGGCCTGCTGGCCCTGCTGGGTTCGGACGAACGCCTCGTGATGTTCGTCGACCGGGAGCTCGACGTTCTGCGGCGCCACGATGCCGAGGCGGGCACCGACCTCGTCGGGGCGGTCCGTGCCCTGGTGGAGCATCCGGCCAGCAAGTCCCAGGCGGCCGCCAGCCTGCACCTGTCGCGCCCGGTCTTCTATGACCGACTCGCGAAGGTGGAGCGGCTGCTCGGCGCGAAGCTCGATGACCCGGAGATCAGGGTCTCGTTGCACGTCGCCCTGCTCGCCGACCGGCTCATGCCCGCTCCAGCTCCCGCCTGAGGCGGATCACGCTCTCCGGATCCCAGCCGGCACGCGGCACTGCAGAGAGCAGCAGCTGGGTGTACGGCGCCGAAGGCCGGTCGAGCAGCTGCCGCGTGGGGCCGCGCTCGACCATCCGGCCGCGCTGCATCACCAGCGTCTCGTCGCAGACGTAGCGCACCACGGCCAGGTCGTGGCTGATGAACACCAGCCCGATGCCGGTCTCCTCGCGGATGTCACGCAGCAGGTTGAGCACCTGCGCCTGCACCGAGACGTCGAGCGCGGACACCGCCTCGTCGAGCACGAGAACCCGCGGGTCCACGGCCAGGGCGCGAGCGATGGCCACCCGTTGGCGCTGTCCGCCGGACAGGCGACGGGGCAGCACGGATGCCTCCCGCTCGCCGAGGCCGACCTGGCTGAGCAGCTCGCCGATCCGGCGCTTCCGGCCGCCCCTGTCGAGCTGCGTGTGCAGCCGGAGCACGGCATCCAGGGCGTCGCCCACGGGCATCCGCGGATCGAGGGAGAGGTAGGGATCCTGGAACACGATCTGGATCGCCTTGGCGCGCTCCAGTCGGGCGGCCCGGCCACGCGGCCGCTCGAGCGGCTTGCCGTCCACACGGATGGTCCCGCTGTCGGGTGCCTCGAGCCCGATCAGCATCCGGGCCATCGTCGACTTCCCGGAGCCGGACTCCCCCACGATGCCGATCGAGCCACCGAAGGGCAGCGTGAACCCGACACCCGCGACGGCCTCCACGACCGAACCCTGGGTGCGATAGCACTTGTGCAGGTCCTCGACCTCCAGCAGTGCGGCAGTCATGAGGTGCCCCTTCCGGTGCGGAGCACGAGTTCGTCGGCGAGCTCGCCCGAACGCAGGCAGCGAACCGGGTGGTCGTCGGTCTCGCGCAGCTGGGGCACCTCGGTCAGGCACCTGTCCTGGGCGAAGTCGCAACGGCTCGCGAACGCGCAACCCTCGGGGTTGTCGAGGAGACTGAGCGGCGCGCCCCGCACGGGGATCAGCCGCTCGTGGCCGTGGTCGACGCCGGGGGTCGAGGCCAACAGTCCGGCCGTGTAGGGGTGCTGCGGCGCCGCGAACAGCTCCTTGGCCCCGGCCTGCTCGACCACGCGACCGGCATACATCACGTAGACGCGGTCGCACATCGCCGAGGCGAGGTCGAGGTCGTGGGTGATGAACAGCATCCCCATGTTCTGCTCGCGCTGGAGGCGCCCGAGGATCGCCAGGATCTCCGCCTGGGTGGTCACGTCGAGCGCGGTGGTGGGCTCGTCGGCGA
>JBDSPC010000013.1:0-3555 GCA_039914485.1 Nocardioides sp. | reverse complement strand
CCGGCCATGAACCCCGGCACCAGCAGCACGGGCTCGTCGTCGCGAACCGGCGCTCGAGTGGCGTACGGCGCCTGGCGGCGCTCGCCGCGATGGGTCATCGCCTCCCAGGCGTAGCGGCCGGCCTCGCCGATCACTCGCCCCTCGCCGATGAAGGCGTGGGCGCGCGGGCGTCCGAAGCCTTCCGGCAACAGGAAGTCCGCGAGTGTGGTGGGAGTCACAAGAGCCGAACCTAGCCTCGAAGTCACCCGACACAGCGCATTTCACTGCTGAATACCGAATCCCGATGTCCGGCCCGGTGGCGGGTCGTGTTGACTGGACACATGACCAGTTCTTCGGCATCGGCCTCCCAGAACCCGCCTGCAGTGGTGGTTTCCGAGGAAATGTTCGCACCGGTGAGCTCCGACGTGGAGATCTGCTACCAGACCTTCGGGTCGGTCGACGGCGACCCGCTGCTGCTGGTGATGGGCCTCGGCGGGCCGATGATCTGGTGGGACGACGACTTCTGCGCGCGGCTCGCCGCGGCCGGCTTCTACGTCATTCGCTATGACAACCGTGACACCGGCCGGTCCTCCCGGATCGCCGCACGCGTCGGTCGCGCCCAGCTGGTGCGGGCCTTCTCGACGGGACGGGGCAGTGCGCCGTACTCCATCAGCGACCTCGCCACCGACGGCCTCGCGCTCCTCGACCACCTCGGCCTGGAGTCGGCCCACGTCGCCGGCATCTCCATGGGCGGCATGATCGCGCAGACAATGGCGATCGAGGCGCCCGCGCGGGTGCTCTCGCTGACCAGCATCATGTCGACGACCGGGCGGCGGACGGTCGGCTGGCAGAGCCCCGACCTGCTACCGACGCTGATCGCACCGCGGCGCGGCGGCAAGGAGGCCTACGTCGCCACCAACGAGCTGGTGTGGAGGCTGATCGGTTCGCCCGACTTCCCGGTCGACGCCGACGCACTGCGCAAGCGTGCCGAGGACACCTTCGATCGCGGGGTGTCCGCCAGCGGTGTGCTGCGGCAGATGCTCGCGATCCTCACGCAGCCCAACCGGACGCTGCGCCTGCGCACGCTGCACATGCCGACGCTCGTCATCCACGGCCTGGTCGACAAGATGGTGCACGTGAGCGGCGGCCGGGCGACCGCAGCCGCGATCCCGGGCGCGGAGCTGGTGCTCATCGACGGCATGGGCCACGACCTGCCGACCGACCTCTACGACTCGTTAGTGGAAGGCATCCGCCGCACGGCCGATCGCGCCGACGCACTCGCGCTACCAGCCGCTGATTGAGGCACCAGACTCGCCCCCTCCCAAAAATATGCGTGTTGCCAAGGAGGGTCACTGGGCACTAGACCTGTGACCTGAGACACAAATGAATTGGAGGGGCGGATGAGAGCACGATCTTCGCGGCATCCCCGCACGAGACGACTACGTCGATGGGCGGCTCCAGCCGGAGCCCTGACCCTCGCATGTGGGCTCCTCGCGGGCTGCTCAGGCGGTGACTCCGGGAAGCCGGAACTCGTCTGGTACATCAACCCGGACAGCGGTGGGCAGGACGCGGTGGCGAAGAACTGCTCCACCGACGACTACACGGTCACCACGCAGGTCCTCCCGCAGTCGTCGGACCAGCAGCGCATCCAGCTGGCCCGCCGTATCGCCGCGGGAGACCCGGCCATCGACCTGATGAGTCTCGACCCGCCCTTCACCGCAGAGTTCGCCAACGCGGGCTTCCTGGCCGAGATTCCTGCCGACGTACAGGACAGCCTCAGGGAGCAGTCCTTCGAGGGAGCGGCTGCCGCCGCGACTTGGGAGGACGAGCTGGTGGCCTTCCCGTTCTGGTCCAACACGCAGGTTCTCTGGTATCGGAAGTCCTTCGTGGAGAAGGCCGGTCTCGACATGAGCCAGCCCGTCACCTGGGACCAGATCATCGACGCAGCTTCGGACAACGGCGGCAAGATCGGCGTCCAGGCCAACAAGTACGAGGGCTACTCGGTGTGGATCAACGCGCTGATCTCCGGCGCCGGCGGCAACATCATCGAGGACGCCGAGGCCGGGGCCGACGCCAAGATCACGGTGGACAGCGCCGCCGGCGAGACCGCGGCGGGCATCATCGAGAAGCTCGCCTCATCCGAGGCAGCACCGGCCGACCTGTCGGTGTCGAACGAGGGCACCGCCGGTTCGACGTTCGGCTCGGACGCCGGCTCGTTCCTGGTCAACTGGACCTACATCTGGAACAACTACGGCGAGGAGCGGCTCGACGACGACATCGGCTACGCCATGTATCCGCAGTCCGTGGAGGGTGAGGAGTCACGTCCGCCGTACGGCGGGATCGGCATCGGGGTCAGTGAGGCCTCGGACGAGAAGGAGCTCGCCCTCGAGGCAGCCGAGTGCCTGGTCTCCCCGGAGAACCAGGGAATCAACGCCGAGCTGACCGGCAACATGCCGGCGAGCGCGGCCGGGTACGAGTACCCCGCCCTGGCCGACCTCTACGCGCCGGACCTGCTGCAGCTGTTCCAGGACAGCGTCGATGCGGCCGCTCCGCGGTCGGTGACGCCCTACTGGTCGGACATCTCGAGCTCGCTGCAGAGCACGTGGCACCCGCCGGCCAGCGTCGATTCCGACACGCCCGCGGAGTCGAAGTCCTTCATTGAGCAGATCATCGACGGAGGGAGGTTGTTGTGAGTGCAGTGACCGCACCGCAGACCGACAAGGCGGCCGAGGAGAAGGCCCGCGCGGCCACCAGCGACAGAGCCGTGGCCGAGAACCGGCTGGGGCAGAAGCTGGTGGCGCCGGCAGTATTCCTGATGCTCCTTGTCACGGCGTGGCCGATGATCCAGGCGCTCTACCTCTCGCTGTTCCGCTACCGGCTCACCACCCCGGACGACCGCGAGTTCGTGGGGCTGGGCAACTACGTGACAGTCCTGACCGACTCGCTGTTCTGGCAGGACACGTTGAACACGGTGATCATCATGGTCGTCACGGTGGCGATCGAGCTGGTCATCGGCTTCGGCTTCGCCATGGTGATGCACAAGATCATGATTGCCCGCGGGCTGATGCGGACCTCGATCCTCATCCCCTACGGCATCATCACCGTGGTCTCGGCGTTCGCCTGGCAGTTCGCGTTCAGCCTCAACAACGGCTTCGTGAACTCCTGGCTGCCGTTCTTCGGCGACGACTACAACTGGTTCGGGGGACACTGGTCGGCGATGTTCGCGATCATGATCGCCGAGATCTGGAAGACCACGCCGTTCATGGCGTTGCTGCTCCTGGCCGGTCTCTCCCAGGTCTCCGAGGACATGCTCGAGGCCGCCGAGGTCGACGGGGCCACCTGGACCCAGCGGCTGTTCAAGGTGATCCTGCCCAACATGAAGGCCGCGATCATGGTGGCGGTCCTCTTCCGCGCCCTCGACGCGTTCCGGATCTTCGACAACATCTTCGTGATGACGCGTGGTGCGCAGGAGACCGAGTCCTCGTCGTTCCTGACCTATCGACAAGTGATCGAGCAGATGCAGCTGGGGATGGGGTCGGCGCTCTCGGTGCTGCTCTTCCTGACCGTGCTGCTGCT
>JBDSPC010000010.1:0-6395 GCA_039914485.1 Nocardioides sp. | reverse complement strand
GAACCTCGGGCGAGACTTCCGTCTCGCCCGAGGCCAGACCCGTCGCGAGTGCTGGCATTTCCCCACAATGGGTCTCGCGGCGCGCGAGAGTGGCCCCATAGCCTGATTTGTGTGTCGCGCCTGGCGTCGCGGTTCCCGACCTTTCGTCAGGCGCGACCACACGCGTACGTCGGACGGGCGTCAGGGGCGAGGTCGCGCTCCACCCGCCGACGCTCGTGGGTTGAGTGCACGGGTCTGCGCGAGACCGAGGGCCCAGCAGGTCGGGCACCCACGCAGCAGCACCGCGGCCGGCACGACGAGCAGGAGCGCGAGCGGTCCGACCCACGGCACCAGGACCAAGGCCGCCACCATCATCGGCAGGCCCAATGCTCCCCGGACGAGGTGCCTGGGGACACTGCGGCTGGCGAACATGGTGTCGGGCTGGCTCATGGTGTGGGTTCGACGCTGACGCAGTGAAAGGATGGGACGGAGAACCGAGACGATCGCACCGATCGCACCGATCGCAGGAAGACTGTCGCCGTGCCGTTCCCAGACGAGAAGTCCGTCCAAGGCGTCGTGGTGGTGCCGTATCGACCTGAGTGGGCCATCGAGGGTCGAGAGATCATTGCGATGCTTGAGCGTCGAGGCCCTCGGGGCGTCCACCTACCCGAAGCGGGTGTTCGCACCACCGGTCGGTGGCAGGTCGGTGAACATCCACGTGCGCGAGGTCGGCGCCGCCACGACGCGCTACTCCCTGCTGTTCCGCGACTTCCTGCGGGCCAATGACGACCATCGCGACACCTGGGGCCGCCTCAAGACGCGCCTCGCCGAGGAGCACCTGGACATCTATGCGTACGGACAGGTGAAGGCCACCGCACAACCGCTCCTCATGGCACTGGCCGAGCAATGGGCCGCCCGCACCGGCTGGCAGGTCTGAAGAAGAGCGTGGAACACCTGACTGCCCACGTCGGTTAGGGCCCTCGTGAGTGCACCCGAGATCACCCGAGCCAGCGTCGGCCTCCGCAGCGAGCGGGGGCCGTTGCTGCTGGCGGTGATGCTCAGCATCGGTCTGGTCGCCATCGACGCCACGATCCTGGCGACCGCGGTCCCGGCGGTGGTCGAGGACCTCGGCGGATTCACGTCCTTCCCCTGGCTGTTCTCGATCTACCTGCTGGCCCAGGCGGTCTCCGTCCCGATCTACGGCAAGGTCGCCGATCTGTACGGACGCAAGCCGGTGATGCTGCTCGGCATCGGGCTGTTCGTCGTGGGCTCGCTGCTGTGTGGCATCGCGTGGAGCATGCCGGCACTCATCGTCTTCCGGCTCGTACAAGGCCTGGGAGCCGGCGCCGTACAGCCCATGGGCATGACGATCGTCGGCGACATCTACTCCATGGCCGAGCGGGCCAAGGTGCAGGGCTACATCGCCAGCGTCTGGGCCATCGCGTCCATTGTCGGGCCGACGCTGGGCGGCATCTTTGCCGACTACCTGTCCTGGCGATGGATCTTCTTCGTCAACCTCCCGCTGGGCATCGCGGCCGGCTGGGTGTTGTGGCGCCGCTTCGACGAGAACGTCCAGCCTCGCAAGCACTCCATCGACTACGCGGGCGCACTGTTGCTGGCAGCGGGTGGGTCCCTGCTTCTGCTCGGACTCCTCGAGGGCGGGGTGCGATGGGAGTGGGGTTCGACCACCAGCATCGCGATCTTGGCGTCTGCCCTGGCCCTGATCGTGACCTTCGTCGCGGTCGAGTCGCGCGCACCCGAGCCGGTGCTCCCGCTGTGGATCTTCCGACGCCGAGTGCTCAACGCGGCGAACTCGGGGGCCTTTGTCGTCGGGGTGCTGATCCTGGGGCTCACGTCCTACGTCCCCCTGTATGCGCAGACCGTGCTCGGCCATGGTGCCCTCGTGGCCGGTCTGGCCCTGGCGTCGATGACGATCGGGTGGCCGATTGCGGCCGCGACCTGTGGTCGCTTCTACCTGAGCATCGGGTTCCGCTGGACGGTGTTGATGGGAGCGGCGTTCGTGATGGCCGGGGCCGTGCTGCTGTTGCAGGTGAGCTCCGAGAGCGCCTGGTGGCAGTTGGCCCTGCCGTGCTTCGTGATGGGCGTCGGGTTCGGGTATGTCGCCAGCCCCGGCGTCATCGTCGCCCAGTCCAGCGTCGACTGGGAGCACCGCGGTGTGGCCACCGCCACCAACATGTTCTCCCGGTCGATGGGCAGCGCCGTGGGTGTCGCCGTGTTCGGCGCGATCGTCAACAGTCGGGTGGCCAACAGCGCACCGGCAGGCAAGCCCCTCGATCTCGAGCACCTGTCGGCCGGCGTGCTGGCGCCGGCGATCCATGCGGTGTTCGTGTGCTCTGCGGTCGTCGCCCTGGCACTGCTCCTGTCCGGGCTGCTCATGCCGCGCCACGCGGG
This sequence comes from Nocardioides sp., assembly GCA_039914485.1. Lineage (GTDB taxonomy): Bacteria > Actinomycetota > Actinomycetes > Propionibacteriales > Nocardioidaceae > Nocardioides. The sequence continues at coordinate 4,004 of JBDSPC010000010.1, read as the reverse complement.
TAGCGAAGCTGTGGCGGACTCCTAGGGCGCAGCATGTCGAGATCCGGGTCCTCGCTCCGTCCCAGTCTTGAATCGGAGGACAACGGCTGGAGGATGGACCCATGACACACGTACGACGCTTCGACCACGTAGGCATCACCGTCTCGGGACGGAGGTGCGCGCTTGCAGCTCGCGAGCTTCGTGAAGCCCGACCACATTCCCGGATCGACGGCGCCGATGGCCAACGAGCTCGGCCTGCGCAACGTGTCCTTGCAGGTCGCTGATCTCAGAGCGGACGGATCCAGGTGGCGACGCCCTCGTCCAGGGCGAGCGTCGAGTCGGTCTCGGCCGCGGCGTCGGGGTCGTGCGTGGCGAGGACGACGGACGCGCCGCGCGCGGCCTCCTCGCACAGTGCCGCGATCATCAGCGAGCGGTTGCCGGCGTCCAGGTCGCTCGTCGACTCGTCGGCGAGCAGCACGGCGGGGCGCAAGGCGAAGGCGCGGGCCAGCGCGACTCGTTGCTGCTGGCCGCCGGAGAGCTGGTCCACGAGGTGCCGGTTGAACTCGGAAAGGCCGACCCGTTCGAGCGCCTCGGAGACGCGGACCAGCGCCGATCGGGCGGGCACGCCGAGCGCGAGCAGCGGGACCAGGATGCTCTCCTCGGCCGACAGGGTGCCGCCCAGGCCGTTGGTCTGCGGCACCAGCACGACCCCGGCTCGTGCCGCACCGTCGCGATCCGACAGCTCGGACCCGTCCACCAGAACCGTGCCCGTCGCGGGGCGCAGGGCACACGCCAGCGCCCACAGCAGGGAGGACTTCCCGGCCCCCGAGGGACCGGTCACCGACAGCATCCGCCCGCCGGGCACGTGCAGGTCGAGAGGGCGCACGGCCACCTTGTCGCCGTACGCGACGCTCAGACCAACGGCTTGCAAGTCGCTCATGGTCGCTCCGGCCTGACCTCGAAGTGGTCGCCGACCTCGTGGAACCTGACCAGCGTGCCCGGCGGCAGCAGGTCGCGGGCGTGGCCGGGCAGTGGAAGGAAACCGTCGGCCGTGACGACGGCGAACTCCTCGCCGCTGCGGCCCTCGCCGCCGATCCGGCCGTCGCGGATCGTGATGGTGCGGGGGAGCACGCGCGCGACGTCGGGATCGTGGGTGACCAGGACGACGGTGGTGCCGTAGGTCCGGTTCACCTGCGACAGGGCGGCCAGGACCTGGTCGCGCGCGGCGTGGTCGAGCTGGCTGGTGGGCTCGTCGCACAGGAGCAGGCCCGGCCTGGTGGAGATCGCGACCGCGACCGCGGCGAGCTGGAGGCCACCCGGAGTGAGCTCGCTCAGCGGCCGGTCGGCGAACGCGGCGAGCCCGAGCTCCTCGAGCACGTCACGAGGATCCGCGAGCTGCCTTCCCGCCTTGCGAGCCGGGTGCTGCGCGAACCGGATGTTGTCGTCGGGCGTGGCGTGCGGGAGCAGGTTGCGACCGGAACCCTGCAGCATCAGGGCGACGTCGGTCGCGCGCAGGTGGTCGAGGTCGCGCGGGGGAGCGGCGGACACCTCGGTGTCGCCGACGAAGACCTTGCCGGCGCTGGGGCGAAGGACGCCGGCCAGCAGGCTCATCAGGGTCGACTTGCCCGAGCCGGACGGTCCCAGCAGGCCGACCATCTCGCCCGCCGCGACGTCGAGGTCGACGCCGGAGAGCGCGGCGACGTCATGCTCCTCGGCGTGGTAGATGTGCACCAGGCCGCGGGTCCGGATCGAGAGTCCGCTCATCACGCCGCCTCCCGCACGCGTGCCAGGTGAGCCCGGTGGGCGATCGCCCGGCCGGCGAGAGCGGCGGCGACCGGCAGCAGCACGAAGCACGCGGCGGCGACGCACAGGACCGCCGGCCACGAGACCGCCGTGTCGATGACGGGCACCTCCGGGCGGATCGGGAAGAACGAGACGTCGGGCATCGCCAGTGCCGCGCCGAGCACGCCGGCGCCGACGCCGGCGCCGACAGCGAGCAGGATCGCCGGCAGCTGGGCCCACACCGCGAGCCTTCGGGTCGTACGGCGACCGGCACCGTTCATCCGCAGGATCGCCAGGTCCCGGGCGCGCTCACGCCAGCCGGTGACGGCGAGCACGAGCAGGACCAGCAGCGCTAGCAGGAGCACGATCGGGCCGACGACGACACCCAGGGCGAGCGACCAGGTGGCGACCGTCTCCCGATGTGTCTGCTGGACCGCCGACAGGCGCCTGGTCTCGGTGACGAGGATCCCGCGCTCGCGCAGTGACGCGGTCACGGCCGTGACCAGCTCAGGATCGTCGACGAGCCACACCTCCGCATGGGCGTCGGGGGTGATCTCCGCACCCCGGGAGATCACGTCCAGGTCCACCAGCGCCGAGCGGGCAGGCATGGTCGGGATGAGGGTGACCCGGCCGGCGGACCGGGCCGTCCGGTCGCTGCCGTCCACGCCCGTCACCTCGAGGTCGAGGGTGTCCTGGCGAGCCGTGGGCAGGAGGGCGGGAACCGTCCGGGGCACCCAGGCCGGCGTGAGCTCGGCGGGGTAGAGCCCGCGGAGGCTCAGCAGGAGATGGAGAGTGCCCGTCGCCGTACCGCTCGGACGGATCACCCGCTGCTCCTCGTCCGTGGCGTTCCAGTCATCGGCGGCGGCGCTCCAGTCCGCCGGGCGCCCGTCGACGCGCAGGTCGCTGATCTCCAGGTCTCCCTCGATCATGACCCCCGGTGCGGCCCGGAACTCCACGGCGGTCAGCGTGCAGCCGCCCGCACACTCCGACACCTTGCCGACGAGCTTCGCGCTTTCGCCGTACGGCGGAATGCCACCGAGGGAGACGGTCCGGCGCGCTCCGACGTCGGTCGTGACCACGAGGCTGAGGACGACTCCGGAGTCCGCGCCGAACGCATCGATCGACCTCAGGTCGGGACCGGTCCGCACGGTGAGCGAGAGGCGCGAGCCCGTCAGCGTCATCGGCTGCTTGTCCGGGGGCGCGAGGGCCCGCCACTGTGCGGCGGTCGGCGCCCCGCGCGGGAAGAACGCGATCCGGCGGAACCCGTCCGGCTCCACGGCCAGGGTGGTGCCGGCGACCATGACCGGCGTCGCTCGCTCACCGGTGGGGTCGACGTCGCTCAGCGCTTCGCGCACCCCGGGCAGGTCGCGGCCATCGAGGCGGAGCACCACGGGCGCCCCGGCGTCGTGCTTGCTCGCGTTGGCGCGGGTCCGGTCGCCCACGACGAAGGCGTCGAGGGCGAAGACGGCGAGCGCACTGGCCACGGTGATCACCACGATCGCCGCACGGGTCTCGCGGCGCCGGCCCATCTCGAGCAGCGTCACACCCGGGACGAGGCGGCCGCGACGCAGCAGGTTGCGCCCCAGCGCGGTCGCAGCGGGACCGGTGAGGTGCGCCAGCAGCAGGCCGGCCAGCAGCGCCAGCAGCGCCGGTCCGAGCAGGGCGAACGTCCCGCTGAGGCTGCCGGTGACGAAGGCGAGGACACCGGTCCCGACCGCGGCGATCAGGAAGGCGTCGAGGGCACCGAGCGCCCAGCGTCGCGACGAGACACGACCGCTGCGCAGCAGGCCGTCCAGCGGTTCGCGCGCGACGCGTACGGCGGAGGCCACCGTCGTCAGCACCACGGCGGCCACGGCAAGGAGGACCGCGATCGCGAACCCGGGACCGGCCTCCAACGGCGCCGATCCGGGCAGCAGCGAACGTGCGAGCGCGCCACCGAGGAGCGCGGCCACCGCGCCCGGCACCACACCCACCAGGAGGACGGGCAAGAGCTCGACCAGGAGCAGTCCGACCGCGCCGGCCGGCCCCCGGCCGCGCAGTCGTGCGACCGCGACCTCGCCGCGCCGCTGCTCGGTCGCGGCCGCGAGCACGAGCCAGAGGACGAACAACGTCAGCACGGCGACCGGAGTCATCAGCAGCGGCACCGTGCGATGGGCCAGTCGGGTCTGCCCGCGCACAGCCCCGATGACGGCGTCGAGATCGGAGTCGACGTGGAGGTCGCCGCCCGTGCCCCGCACCTCGCG
>JBDSPC010000525.1:0-4615 GCA_039914485.1 Nocardioides sp. | reverse complement strand
GCGGCCATGATGCCCTTGAAGGACGGGTAGCGAGCCTCGCCGGTCTGGTCGGTCACCGAGAGCACGATCGGCAGCGTGGCGCCGATGACGTCGGTGGAGCCTTCGTTGTCGCGCTTGACCCGGATCTGGTCGCCCTGGGTCTCGACGACGGAGGCCAGCGTGACCTGGGGCAGGTTGAGGCGCTCGGCGAGCATGGCCGGCACGACGCTCATCGAGGCGTCGGTCGAGGCCATGCCGCAGACGATGAGGTCCGGCGTGCCGATCTTCTCGATCGCCTTCGCCAGCACCAGCGAGGTCGCGACGGCATCCGAGCCGGCGATCGCGTCGTCGAGGACGTGGACAGCCGCGTCGGCGCCCATCTGCAGGGCCTTGCGGGCCGCGTCGACGGCCTTCTCGGGGACGACGCACAGGGCGGTCACCGTGTGCTCGCCCTCTCCGGCCTTCTCCTTGATCTGCAAGGCCTGCTCGACGGCGTACTCGTCGAGCTCGGAGAGCAGCCCGTCGACGCCAACGCGGTCAACGGTGTTGTCCTCTTCGAACTTCCGATCGCCAGTCGCGTCGGGTACGTACTTCACACAGACGACAATGTTCATGGTGTGTGGCCTCGCGGCCCCTCCTGTGGTGGTGATTCCTTCGAGCCAGTGGTCCACTCGAATCCGAGGATTGTGCTCGTGAGGTTACAAGCGAGTAACCCCACCGCGGAACACCGTCCGCGGTGGGGTTACTCACAATGTGGTTCAGCCTGCCTGTGTCAGGCGCCTGACGTCAGGGACGGACGCGGAAGCGCTTGACCGTCTTCGACTTCAGGTGGTTGGCGTCGCCGACGTACTTCACGACGACCTTGTACTTGCCCTTGCCGAGGCGACCGAGGTTGAAGCCGCGCGAGCCCTTGGCGAGCGCGCCCGACTTGGCCTTGTGGAAGCCCTGGTTGCCGACCTTGCGCAGGACGAGCTTGACCCGGCCGGTGGGCACGGTCTTGTTGATGCCGACGACCTTGATCGTGGCCGACGTGCGCTCACGCACGCGCTTGCCGGTGATCTTGACCTTCGTGGACGTCGAGGCCTTGCTCACCTTGAGGTTGGCCGGCGTGGCCGAGCTGCCCTCGTAGTGCACCGCGTCCTTCGGCGTGAAGGTGGCGCTGACCGCGTTGTCGCCGACCACGGCCTGGTCGATGACCAGCGACGCGGCACCGTCCTTGACCTGGACCTTGGTCGAGACGCCGCCAACGACGAACGTGACGTCACCCTCGGGCGTGCCGCCCGGAGTGGTCACCTTGGCGGTGGCGGTCACCGGGGCGCCGTACCCGGCGGTCGCCGGGGTCAGCGTGAGAGCGGTCGTCGACTTGGAGACGACGACGACGTTGTCGATCGCCGGCACCTTGCTGTTGGGCTTGGTGCAGTTGACCTGCAGGGCCTGCGTGGTGCCGTCCTGCTTGGTGAAGTTGAGCGTCGCCGTGACGTCACCGGCCTCCAGCGCGAGGTCACCGGCAACCGTCGCCTTGAGGGGTACGGCGGACGCGATGGCCGTGAAGGGGACAGCCGTCGCCGTCGACTGGTCACCCAGCGACGTCGTGGGAATGGTCTCGGTGGCGGTGAGGTCCGCGCCCGAGAAGGTCGCCTTGGCAGCAACGGTCCCGTCGAAGGACCGGGCCTGGAGCAGGTCGTAGGCGAGCTTGGCCATCTCCGGCGGCAGGACGACGTCGGAGTCGACGGCGATGGTGGCCGTGTCGCCGACGAACATCTTTGCCGGGGCGTTGGTGTCGGTGTTGACGCTCACCTGGTAGCTGTTCCCGGCCACCGGGCACGTGTAGTTGACGGCCCCGGTCTCGGCGTTGGCCGGCGCGGCCACGGCCGCGAGGCCACCACCGGTCAGGACCACGGCGAGGCCGGTGGCGAAGGTGCGTTTGGTGCGTACAGATGCAGACATTCAATGTCCCCCAAAAGTGGATTGGAACTGGCTGTCCGGGGTGGACCCGAGCGGTCTAGACCATAGGCAGACGGACGCAGGAAAGACGAACGCGATCCCGGTCAGGAGAGTCGGACGCGACCCTGCGAGCGCTCGTAGGTGCTGGTGCCGAGGTACTTCGCCACCACGACGTAGCGACCCGTCCTGCGGACCTTGCGGAACTTCTTGGCAGCGCTGCTGCGGGTGTTGAGCGTGGCCGTGGACCTGGCGATCGTGCGGCCGTTGCGCTTGAGGACGAACGTCACCCGGCCGGAGACGACCGAGCGGTCCTTCGCCGAGACGCTCGCCCTGGCCTTGATCAGCCGGCGGGCCGGGCGGAACTTGGCCGTGGCCGTCGTCGTCGTGGCGATCCGGGGAGCGACGAACGTCGCCGTGCCTGTCGAGGCAGCCCACTGGTTGGCGTTGGCGGGTGCGAAGGCGGCCGTGACGACGTGCGTGCCCGGCGGGACGCTCGGCAGCTTCGCGCTCGCCTTGCCGTTCTTGACCTCGGAGGACACGGACTTGCCCGCGACGGAGAAGGTGACGGTCCCGGTCGGCGCACTGCCGGCCGCCGCCACGGTCGCGGTGGCCATGTCGCCCTTGAGGGCGAGGGAGGTCGTGGTCGGAGCGGCGACGACGTCATAGCTGTCGATGACGGCATCCGCCGCCGGCACGCCCGGGTCGAGCACGCACGTCGCGGACGTCGCCAGCTTCGGGCCCGTCGCGTCGTGGAAGGCGATGGTGAGGTCCAGCTTGGTGAACGTGAACGCGTGCGTGCCGCTGATCGTCGCCGGCACCTTGGTGGTGGCCGTGGGCAACGTCCAGGTCCAGGCGCCCGCCGTCGCGGGGACCGCCAGACCGAGCGTGTCCTGCTGGTCGAGCAGTGGCTGTGCCACGCCGTCCAGTGCGGTCACGGTCCGAGCACCGGGGTAGGCCTTGGTGTACCCCTGAGCCTGCGCCCAGCTGCGGAACGACTCCGGCGCCACCACTTGCGTGGTCCAGGTCGTGATGCGCTCCGCGCCGAACGGCAGGGTCGCCGGTAGGTCGGTGTCCACCACCGCCGTGAACGGGTAGGACGCCTCGCTGCCGAAGCCCGGGCCGCTGCACGAGAAGCGCAGCTGACCGGTCGCGGCGCCTGCCGGTGCCGCGACAGCGAGGACGGAGGCGCCGAGAGCCAGCGCGAGAGCAGCCGAGAGCTTGTGTTCCCTGAGGTCCATGATCTCCCCTTCGGTGATGGGTACGGTGACGAACCACCGATCAGCGGCTCATCCGTGTGATGCGACTCCCGGCGGGTTGGTTGCCTCAGGGGCGGATGATCCGGTCGAGGATGCGACCGACGATCAGCCACGCGATGGCACCGAGGCCCCAGTTGAAGAGCGCGTTCTTGATCTCGGCGCCCGAGCCCGCGAACTGCTTGATCCCCTCGTCCTTGGAGAAGACGCCCAGGTCGACGGTGTCGGCGGCGTCCAGCACGAACTGCACCAGGCTGTTGTCCCGGTTGGCCTTGAGCGCGATCAGGAGAGCACCGAGTGCGAGCGCCAGCGCGCACAGCACGCAGATCAGCCAGATCACCTGGGCGATGCGTGCCCGCAGCGCGGAGGCGGCGGCCGAGGCCCGGCCCTTGGCGTCCTTGCGGGTGCCCTCGGTTTCGGTCGTGTCCTTGGCCACGGGGGTCCTTTCGTCGGTGGTGCTGAGTAGTCGGGGGCCTAGCGCGACACGAAGGTGGCGTTGCCCGGTCCGCTCTCAACGAACGAGTGCATGCCGATGGCACGGTCCTCGGTCGCAAAGACTGCCGCGAACTGCAGCTGCTCGATCTCCAGGCCGGTGTCGAGGTCGGTCTCGAGTCCCCGGTCGATGCAGGTCTTGGCCGCGCGGAGCGCCAGGCCGGCGGCGCCCGAGAACTGCCCTGCCCAGGCGAGCGCTGCGGCGTAGACCTCCTCGGGCTCGACCACCCGGTCGACCATGCCGAGCGCCAGCGCCTCGTCGGCCTTGACGAAGCGGCCGGTGAAGATCAGGTCCTTGGCCTTGCTCGGCCCGATCAGCCGCGAGAGGCGCTGGGTGCCGCCAGCGCCGGGGATGATGCCGAGGAGCACCTCGGGCTGACCGAAGGTGGCGTCGGAGGCCGCGATCCGGATGTCCGCCGCGAGCGCGAGCTCGCAGCCACCTCCGAGCGCGTAGCCGCGCACTGCGGCCACGACCGGCTTGGGGATGCGCGCGATCGCGGTCACCGCACCCTGCACGGACGCGGCGGCCTTGACCATGTCGGGATAGGAGAGGTCGAGCATCTCCTTCACGTCGTTGCCGGCAGCGAAGACGCGCTCGCCGCCGTAGATGACGACCGCCTTCACATCGTCGCGCTCGGTCGCCTCCTCCGCGGCAGCCTTCAGTCCAGCCTGTACGGCGAAGCTGATGGCGTTCATCTTCGGCCGGTCGAGCCGGATGGTGCCGACGCCGTCGGCCACCTCGAGTCGGACGTAGGGCTGGTTCTCGTCGGTCATGTGAGCATTCCTATCGTCACGTCGTTGCCGTCGTCCATGTGGGTGCGGGCAGAATGCCCCGGGTGACACCTGGAATGTGGGACCACGCAGGCGAGACCACCACGGTCTGGCCCGGGCGCAACTGGCCACTCGGAGCGACGTGGCGGGCGGATGCGACCAACTTCGCGGTCTAC
>JBDSPC010000523.1:0-20670 GCA_039914485.1 Nocardioides sp. | reverse complement strand
GTGACGAGCTTGGTGATGATGTCGTCGCGCGGGTTGGCGCGGCGGTCCTCGGCCATGCCCATGGCGTAGCCGAGGATCTCGGCCGCCGCGATCGCGGGGTCCACGTCGTAGTCGGGGTCGTCGTAGGCCAGCATCTGGTTGGACCAGTCGAAGAGCTTGCGGCGGTCCTCCTGCGGGACGCCGAGCAGCTCGGCGATCGCCTGGAGCGGCAGCTCGGAGGCGATGTCGTCGACGAAGTCACCGGAGCCCTTGGCGATCGCGTCGTCGACGATCTTCTCCGCCCACTCCTGCAGCGTGCCGTGGAGCGCGCCGATCGCTCGCGGCGTGAAGCCGCGACTGATGATCTGGCGGGACTTGGTGTGGTCCGGCGGGTCCTGGTTGATCAGCATGACGCGCTGGAGCTCGACCTCCTCACGCGTGATCTCGGAGTTGAGCCGGATGATCGCGGTGTTCTCGCTCGTCACGAAGTCCTTGGACCTGGAGACCAGTGAGACGTCCTCGTGGCGACTGACGGCCCAGTAGCCGGTGCCGCCCTCCATCCCAGCGCGCGACTCCGGCGGCTGCTCGATCCAGAAGACCGGTGCGTTCTTGCGCAGCGCGAGGAACTCCGCGTGCGGCACGCCGGCTTCGTTGAGCGCGGGGTCGGTGGGGTCGAAACCTTCAGGAAGATCGAGCTGTGTCGTCACGTGGACAGGCTGCCACGACGCTTGTCTCCTGACAAGAACGTGTTCTAGTTTTGGGACATGGGAATCCCTGTGATCGTCGAAGCAGTCCGTACGCCGCTGGGCAAGCGTCGCGGTTGGCTCGCGGGCCTGCACCCGGCCGAGCTGCTCGGCGCCTCGCTCGTCGAGGTCGTCCGCCGGTCCGGCGCCGATCCGGCGCTCGTCGGGCAGGTGATCGGCGGCTGCGTGTCGCAGGTCGGCGAGCAGTCCAACAACATGGTGCGCCGCGCGTGGATGCACGCAGGGCTGCCCAACGAGGTCGCGTCGACGGTCATCGACGCGCAGTGCTCCAGCGCCCAGCAGGCGACCCACCTGATCAACGCGATGATCGCCGGCGGCGCCATCCGGGCCGGCATCGCATGCGGCGTGGAGTCGATGTCGCGACTCGGGCTCGGCTCCAACGTCCCGCCCGGTACCGGTGACCCACGGCCCTCGTCCTGGGACATCGACCTGCCCAACCAGTTCGAGGGCGCCGACCGGATCGTGCGCGACCGCGGCTTCTCGCGAGAGGCCGTCGACGAGTTCGGGTTGTGGTCGCAGCAGAAGGCTCGGGTCGCGCTGGACGAGGGTCGGTTCAAGAGGGAGATCTTCGCGGTGTCGGCGCCGTCGCTGCTCGAGGACGGGAGCGCGGGCGAGAGCAGCATGGTCGACACCGACCAGGGAGTGCGGGACACCTCGCTGGACGCTCTTGCGGCACTGAAGCCGGTCCTCGAGGGCGGCACCCACACGGCCGGCACGTCGTCGCAGATCTCGGACGGCTCGTCCGCGCTGCTGCTGATGGACTCCGCGCTCGCCGAGTCGCTGGGCCTGAAGCCGCGCGCCCGGATCGTCGCGTCCTGCCTGGTCGGAGCCGATCCGTACTACCACCTCGACGGACCGATCCAGGCGACCGCACGCGTGCTCGCGGACTCCGGCATGAGCATCTCCGACCTCGACATCTGCGAGGTCAACGAAGCCTTCGCGGGCGTCGTCATGTCGTGGGCCTCGGTGCACGCCGTACCGCCCGAGAAGATCAACGTGAACGGTGGCGCGATCGCGCTCGGTCACCCCGTCGGGTCGACCGGCACCCGTCTCCTCACCACCGCTCTGCACGAGCTGGAGCGTCGAGACGCGTCGACCGCGCTGGTCTCGATGTGCGCCGGGGGCGCGCAGGCGTCGGCGACCATCATCGAACGTCTGTGACGGCCACCTAGCCTGTCTGCATGCGACGCTTCGACGACGAGGACCTCACCGGCGCAGAGTTCCGCGAGTGCGACCTGAGCAGGGCTCGGCTGGTCGGCGTGGTCATGCAGGACGTGGAGATCGACGGCCTGGTCACCAACCTGGTGGTCAACGGGGTCGAGGTCATGGCATACGTCGAGGCGGAGCTCGACCGACGCCACCCCGTGCGGCTGCTGATCCGCTCCGATGAGGTGGCCGACCTGCGAGAGGCCTGGCGGCAGCTGCGGGACGACTGGGCCAGGACCACCGAGCGAGTCCGGTCCATGCCCGAGGGCAGCGAACATCGCGGCGTGGGCGGTGAGTGGTCGATGGTCGAGACCCTGCGCCACCTCGTCTTCGTGCACGACTCCTGGTTCCGGCGCTGCGTGCTCGGGCTCACCGAGCCGTTCACGCCCATGGGGCTGGGTCCACCGTCCGTCATGGGCGTGCTTGACCCGTCCGACCGGCCGAGCCTCGACGAGGTGCTCGCCGTGCGCCACCGGCAGGCTTCGGAGATCGAGGCGTGGCTGGCCGAGGTCACGCCCGATCGGCTCGCGCAGGCCGCACCGGTGCCAGACGACGACAGATGGCCGCCGTACGCCAAGGGCCGGTCAGTGCGGCAGTGCCTCGGCACCGTGCTCAACGAGGAATGGGCGCACCACGGCTTCTGCACACGCGACCTGGACAAGCTCTCGCGTCCGGACTCTTCGTAGGGTTCACGAACACCGTCAGTCCGCGTGCGAGATCGGGATCCGCACCTCGAAGACGGTGTGGCCGGGCTCCGGGTGGATCACGATCTCCCCGCCGTGGCGCTCGACCACGATGCGGCGGGCGATGTCGAGGCCCAGACCCGTGCCCTGACCGACGTCCTTGGTGGTGAAGAAGGCCTCGAACGCACGGGTCGCGACCTCCTTGCTCAGGCCGGGACCGGTGTCGCAGACCTCGACCACCACCCGGTCGCCGTCGCGGCGGGTCACGACGCGGAGGACGCCGGACTCCCCCATCGCGTCGAGCGCGTTGTCGACGAGGTTGGTCCACACCTGGTTGAGCTCCCCCGGGAACGCGTCCACCACCGGCAGGTCGGGATCGTACGCACGGATGACCTCCACCCCGTCGGGCACCTTGTGCCCGAGCATCACGAGCGTGCTGTCGATCCCCTCCGTGACCTGGGTGGGCTGGCGCGATCCTCGGTCCATCTGGGAGTAGGACCTCACGGCCGAGACCAGCTCGGAGACGCGACGCGTCGACTCGTGGATCTCGCCCAGCGTCGACGACAGCGAAGTCGTCGCAGAAACCCATGCCAGACCGGCGGCCAGCGCGGGTCCCAGTAGCGCGTCCACACGCTCGCACCACTCGGTGTCGGCGGACGCGGCCGCGAGCGGTGGCGCGATCTCCCAGCCCTGCTCGAGACCGCGGTCCTCCATCCATCGATCGAGGGCGTCCTCGGCGTCGGCGAGGGCCAGCGCGTCCAGGACGACCGGGCGCTCGCCGAGCTCACGTCGCAACAGGTCGAGGCCGGCGAACTGCTCCGCGGTGATCCGCTCCTGCGCGAGGTCTCCCAGGGACGTCAGCAGCGACGCACTGTTCGTCTCCATAGCAGCCACCGCCCGGACCGCGGCTGCGGCCGGGTTGTTCAGCTCGTGCGCGAGCCCGGCGGCCAGCCGTCCCAGGGTGACCAGGGAGTCGCGCTGGCGTGCCGTGGCCTCGATGCGCCGCGCCGTACCGAAGATGCCGTTGACGATGTGCACGCCGAACGGGAACCACTCGTCCAACAGCGCACGCAACGTCGCCGACGGCAGTCGGAACATCCGTCCCGGCTCGACCCCGCGCGCGGTCGCGAGGTAGACGCCCTGTTCGTCCCAGGCGCGAAAACCGCCCGCCCACTGACCCGGGTTCGCCATCCGGCCGACGACGACGTCCTCGGCACCCACGTGACGGACGAGCTCGATCGCGCCGTCGACCAGCACCCACCAGAAGTCGGCGTGGTCGCCCTCCCGGAACAGCTCCACGCCGGGCACCAGGACGATCTCCTCACCCGCCGCGAGCAGCTCCCACAGCTGGGTGTCGTCGAGCCCGTCGAAGAGCGAGATGGGTCGCAGGTCCTCGAGGTGCATCAGGTCGTCCCGAGGTAGCGGTGCACGTGGTAGACCGTCATCGCACCCTCGCCGACGGCCGACGCCACCCGCTTCATCGAGTCCAGGCGCACGTCACCCGCGGCGAACACGCCCGGGACGCTGGTCTCCAGGGAGTACGGCGCCCGCTCGAGCGGCCACCCGGCGCCCACGTCCGGTCCGGTGACGACGAAGCCGTGCCCGTCCCGTGCGACCGTCTCGCCCAGCCACTCGGTGCGCGGCTCGGCCCCGATGAAGATGAACAGCCAGCTCGCGAACACCACCTCCTGGGCTCCGCTGTCCCGGTCGGAGATGGTCAGGCACTCGAGGTGACCGGTGCCGCCGACCGCGACCACCTCGCTGGTCGTGCGCACCTCGATGTTCTCCGTGGCGGTGATGCGGTCGACGAGGTACTGGGACATGGTCGCCGCGATCGACGGGCCACGCACCAGCACCACGACCCGCCTGGCGTGCTTCGCGAGGTTGAGCGCGGCCTGACCCGCGGAGTTCGCCGCCCCCACGAGGTAGACGTCGTCGCCGGCACACTGGGCGGCCTCGGTCGCGTCGGCGCCGTAGTAGACCCCCCGACCGGTCAGGGCGTCGACGCCCTCCGCGGCCAGTCGTCGGTAGGACACCCCGGTCGCCACGATCACGGCCCGCGCCTCGATCGCGGCCGTCTCGCCGCCCTCTTCGTAGAGGACGACCCGAGCCGGTCCGCGGGCCTCCAGCGCGGTGACCTCGCGGGCCAGCACCAGCTCGGCCCCGAAGCGCGTCACCTGCGCCAGCGCCCGATGCGTGAGGTCGGCACCGCTGAGGCCCCGCGGGAAGCCGAGGTAGTTCTCGATCGCGGCGCTCTGCCCGGCCTGCCCGCCGGGAGCCTCCCGCTCGACGATCACGGTGCTGAGGCCTTCCGAGGCGGCGTACACCGCAGCGGCCAGGCCCGCGGGCCCGGCACCGACGATGCAGACGTCGTAGAGCTGCTGCTCGGCCGTGGTCCGGAGCCCGAGCGCGCGGGCGACCTCGAGCGGGTGCGGGCTGAGCAGGGGGTCGCTGTCGGGGAGCAGGACCAGTGGCAGCGCGGCCGGGTCGACGCCGGCCGCGTCCATCAGTCGCTGCCCCTCCGGGTCGGCCTCCACGTCGAGCCACTTGTAGGGCACGTGGTTGCGGGTGAGGAACTGCCGGAGCTCATGGACGTGCTCGGACCAGCGGTGACCCACGATCCGCACCACCACCGTGCTCTCGGGGTTCTCGGACCGCCAGTCCGAGAGCAGGTCGTCGATGACCGGGTAGAGGCGGTCCTCCGGCGGGTCCCACGGCTTGAGGAGGTAGTAGTCCAGCCCGATGTCGTTGATCGCGGCAATGGCGACCCCGGTGTCGGCGTAGGCCGTCAGCAGCAGGAACTTCGCCGTACCGCCGCGCTCCCGGGCCTGCGCCAGGAGCTCGATGCCGGTCATCGCGGGCATCCGCTGGTCCGTGACGATCAGCGCGACCGGCTGGTTGCGCAGGGTCAGCCGGTCGAGCAGGTCGAGCGCCTCCGCGCCCGAGGTCGCGCGCGCGATGCGATAGTCCCGGCCGTACCTGCTGCGCAGGTCGCGGCTGATGGCAGCCGACACCCCCGGATCGTCGTCGACGGTCAGGATCGCGGGCTTGACGGAGTCCATCACGGCGACGCTATGACCGACGTCGAGATGTTCGGCCGGGATCGCTCCCTCTTCCCCAATCCGGGTGAGGCCTACCGCGCCAGCGTGAGGATCTCTGCTCCGTCATCCGTGACGGCGATCGTGTGCTCGCTGTGCGCGGTGCGGCAGCCGGTCACGCTGCGCAGCGTCCACCCGTCCTCATCGGTGACGAGCTCGTCGGTGTCGATCATCACCCACGGCTCCAGTGCCAGCAGGAGCCCGGGGCGCAGCGTGAAGCCGCGACCGGGGCGTCCGGTGTTCGAGATGTGCGGGTCCTGGTGCATCGTCGACCCGATGCCATGGCCACCGAACTCGGTGTTGATCGGGTAGCCGGCCTCCGTGAGCACGGTGCCGATGGCGTGCGAGAGGTCGCCGATCTTCGCCCCGGGTCCGGCCGCCGCGATGCCGGCGGCCAACGCGCGTTGGGTGGCCTCGATCATGGCAACGCTCTCCGGCGGCCGGGTGTCGCCGACGATGAAGCTGATGGCGGAGTCGGCGGCGATCCCGTCCTTGGAGACGGCGAGGTCGAGGCTGAGCAGGTCGCCGTCGGCGAGCGCGTAGTCGTGGGGCAGCCCGTGCAGCACGGCGTCGTTCACGGACGTGCAGATGTAGTGCCCGAACGGCCCGCGCCCGAAGGCCGGTGCGTAGTCGACGTAGCACGACTGTCCGCCGGCGCTCTCGATCATGTCCTTGGTCCAGCGATCGATGTCCAGCAGGTTGGTGCCGACAATCGCTCGGCTCCTCATGGTCTGCAGGATGTCGGCGACCAGGGCCCCCGACTCCCGGGCGAGGGCCACCCGGGCCGGGTTCAGGATCTCGATCATGCGACGACCACCTTTCCTCCGTCGACCTGCCAGCGCTGGTCGAGCTTCACGTTGGCGAGGAGGCGACGGTCATGCGAGACGAGCAGCAGCGTGCCGGCGTACGACTCGAGGGCTTGCTCCAGCTGCTCGATCGCGGGGAGGTCGAGGTGGTTGGTGGGCTCGTCGAGGACGAGCAGGTTGATGCCGCGCGCCTGCAGCAGCGCCATCGCGGCGCGGGTGCGCTCGCCGGGCGAGAGTCGCTCGACGAGGCTGGCGACCTGGTCCGCCTTGAGCCCGAACTTCGCCAGCAGCGTGCGCACCTCCGCCGGCGTCATGGCGGGTACGGCGACCTCGAACGCGTCACCCAGCGGCAGCTCCTCGGCGAGCGACGTGCGTGCCTGGTCGATCTCGCCGATCGCGACGGTGGCGCCCCTCGACGCTCGTCCCTCATCCGGCTCGGCGTGGCCGAGGAGCAGCCGCAGCAGCGTCGTCTTGCCGGCCCCGTTGGGCCCGGTGATCGCGACCCGGTCGCCGGCTGTGACCTGGAGGGAGACCGGACCGAGGACGAAGTCGCCGAGGCGCTTGGTGGCACCGTCGAGGGTGGCGACGACGCTCGAGCCGCGCGGTGCCTCGGCGATGTCGAACTGCAGCACCCACTCCTTGCGGGGCTCCTCGACCTCCTCGAGGCGGGCGATCCGCGACTCCATCTGCCGGACCTTCTGGCCCTGCTTCTCCGACGACTCGGTCTGCGCCTTGCGGCGGATCTTGTCGTTGTCGGGCGACTTCTTCATGGCGTTGCGGACGCCCTGCGAGCTCCACTCGCGCTGGACGCGGGCCCGCGAGACGAGGTCGGCCTTCTTGTCGGCGAACTCGTCATAGGCCTCGCGGGCGTGGCGCCGCGCGACTGCCCGCTCCTCGAGGAAGGCGTCGTAGCCGCCGTCGTAGACCGCGACCTGCTGCTGGGCCAGATCGAGCTCGACGATGCGGGTCACGCAGCGCGCGAGGAACTCACGGTCGTGCGAGACCAGCACGACGCCCGCGCGCAGGCCGCGCACGAAGGACTCGAGCCGCTCGAGCCCGTCGAGGTCGAGGTCGTTGGTGGGCTCGTCGAGCAGCACTATGTCGAAGCGGCTCAGCAGCAGTGCGGCCAGGGCGACCCGTGCGGCCTGGCCTCCGGAGAGGGAGGTCATCAGCGCGTCCGTGCCGATGCTGAGTCCCAGCTCGGCGAGCGTGGCAGGAGCGCGGTCCTCGAGGTCGGGGGCGCCGGTGACGAGCCAGTGGTCGAGGGCGATGGCGTAGGCGTCGCCCGCCTCGTCGCCGCCGTCCTCGAGGGCTGCGGCAGTGCGTTCCATCGCCTCGGTAGCGGCCGCTGCACCCGTACGCCGCCCGAGGTAGCCGGCCACGGTCTCGCCCGCGATCCGTTCGTGCTCCTGCGGGAGCCAGCCGACGAAGGCGTCGTTCGGCGCCGTGCTGACCGTGCCGGCCATCGGGGTCGCCTCGCCGGCCAGCAGCCGGAGCAGTGTGGACTTGCCCGCACCGTTCGCGCCGACGACACCGACCACGTCGCCCGGCGCGACGGTCAGGTTCAGGGACTCGAAGAGGGTGCGGTGACCGTGGCCGCCGGCCAGGTCCTTCGCTACCAGGGTGCCGCTCACGGGCTCAGCGTAGGCGTGCCCCGTCAACCCTCGTTCGCCGGCAGCGATCTTCTCCCCAGACTGCTGTCGAGGCCTTCCCCTGGCGCTCGAACGGGCGTACGACTGCTTCAGCACTAGGCCCAAAGCGGACCAGATCAGTGGGTGAGTAGTCTGCGGCTCATCCCCTCGTGGAACTGCTGATCGAACCACCACCCGGACAAGGCGCCCCGGACCCCAGTCACTCGACTTCGGGGTTGGTACGAGCCGATCCAGGGAGTGCCGATGTCCATCGACGAAGACTGGCGTGCGCCCGGCACTCAAGCGCCGCGCTCACTGCATCTGACCGCTGTTCTCGCGCGGGTCCAGTCGGCGTACGACGACCTGCTGGCGATCTCGGCCACGACCCTCTCCGATGAGGACCTCACGCGGCTGGTCGACGCCAGCACCCGACTCGTCGACCGGTCCGCCGGAGCGGTCACCGCCGCGATCGGAGAGGCCGACCGCCGACGTCTCGGGGATGCGATCGGCGCCCGGCACACCGGCCAATGGTGGGCGCGGCGCTCAATGCTGACCCGCCCTGAAGCCAACGCCCTGACTCAGCTCGGGCGCCGGCTGTCCGAAGAGGTCTACGCCCCGGTGCACTCCGAGCTGGCCGGCGGTGCGATCCACGTCGATCAGGCGTGGGTGATCGTCAAGGCTGTCGATGCGATCCCGTCCTCGCCCGAGGATCTCCCGTCCCATGCGGACGCGCCAGCCGTGCTGAAGGCGGGCGCGGTGCAGCATCTCCTGGTGGCAGCGAAGGACCACGACGCCAAGGCACTCAAGATCCTCGGCCGCCGGATCCTCGACACCGTCGCTCCCGAGGTCGGCGAAGCGGCCGAGGCCAAGGCACTGGCCGACGAGGAAGCCGCCGCTGCTCGCAAGGTCACCTTGACGGTGCGTGACCTGCCCGACGGCACCACCACCGGCAAGTTCAGCCTGCCCACGGCCGGTGCCGGGGAGATGCTCCGCAAGCAGCTGATGGCGATCGCCGCCCCGAAGCACCAACACGCCAACCCTGAGCCGGGCGAGACACCGGACCGCGACGAGCGGCCGCTGCACGAGCGGCTCGGGTGGGCGTTCATCGAGTGGATCGAGCGCTACGCCGCCGACCGGCTCCCGACCTCGGGCGGGGTGTCCGCGACCGTGGTGGTCACGATGGGCCTCGGCACCTTGATGGGTGGTCTGGCCGCCGCCTCGCTCGACACGGGCGGTCGGATCAGCGCCGGACAGGCCCGGAGGCTCGCGTGCGAGGCGGGGATCATCCCGGCCGTCCTCGGCGGGAGGTCGGAGGTCCTCGACCTCGGTCGCACCCGGAGGTTCCACTCCAAGGCGCAACGCATCGCGATCGCGCACCGGGACGGCGGTTGTACTGCTGAGGGGTGCGACCTGCCGCCCGCGGCGTGTCACGTCCACCACGACCAGCCCTGGTCCCGCGGCGGACCCACCGACACCGACACCGGCCGACTCCTGTGCCACCGCCACCACCGGGTCGTCCACGACGAGCGCTACGAGACCACCCACCTCCCCCACGGCAAGGTCACCTTCCACCGGCGGACGTAGGCCGAGTGGTCTCAGCTTCCCTTGACCAGCTCGTCCATGACGTGGGTCAGGCCCGCCATGCCCGAGGCCTTGGCCATGCTCGCCTGGAGATGCTGCGCCGCGACTCGATAGCGCGGATCGCCCAGGACGGCCCGGACGGCCGTACCGACCGAAGCAGCCGACGGCGCCTCGGACTTGATCCGACGACCGACGCCCGACCACGCGATCCGCGCGGCGACCTCGGGCTTGTCCTCGTGGCCGCTGCTGGTGACGATCGGGACGCCGTAGCGAAGGGCGTACTGGACACCGCCGTACCCACCGTTCGTCACGTAGACATCGGTGAGCGGCAGCAGCTCGTCGTACGGAAGGTAGACAGCTGCCCGGGCGTTCGCCGGCAACGGCGGGAGGGTGTCGAGCGGCCGGCCACCGGTGGCGACCACCACGAGCACGTCGTCCTCGGCCAGCGCAGCCAGCGTCGGCGCGATGATCTGGGCGTAGTCCTTGTTCGCGATCGTCCCCTGGGTGACGTGCACGACCGGCCGGGAACCGTCGAGGTCGCCCCACCACGGCGGCAGCGGTGCCTGCGAGCCGGTCGCGGAGATCGGGCCGGCGAAGTGCAAGGTGTCGGGTGCGTCGGAGCGGGGGTACTCGAACTCCGGGACGGTGAACTGCACGATCGCCTCGGCATGGCGTGGCCAGTCCAGGACGGGGAACGTCAGCTCGACGCCGTGCAGCGAGCGGTAGACCTCCTCGGCGATCCGTTGGGAGGCCGGGAACACGATGCGCGCCGCGACCGCGCTCAGCACGGCGTTGCGGACACGACCGAGCGGTCCGGGCAGCGGCGTCATGCCCATGCCGTACGGCGCTGTGTCGCGGCTCGCAATCATCAGCGGGAGCACTCCGCACACCACGACCGGCGGCCGGGAGGCACGCGCGTGACCCAGCACGAATGCCCCGCCGGCGAACGCCGGGTCGGTCAGCACGACGTCCGCGGGGTCCTCCCGGTGGGCCGACATCACGGCGTCGTGCTGCGCGCGCCCGGGTCTGATGAAGACTTTCTCGATGTCGTGGGCGATCGCCTTGGGACCCGTCAGCGCGGCGCGCTGGGGAAACGTCTCGTTCCAGTCCTGGCGGTCGTCGTAGTCGGCCTCGGCCGGGAGCGGGACATGCGAGGCACCGGTCGCCGAGACCACGTCTGCGAACCGACTGCCCGTGATGAAGCGGACGCGGTCTCCACGCGCGACCAGGTGCCGGGCGACGGCGAGGAGCGGCGTGACGTGGCCGTGGATAGGGACGGTTCCGATGACGATCGAGCCCATGTCTGAGTATGGCGCAGGGTGGGTGTCGGCACCATTTGCTTTGATGGCGACATGACGAACTCGCTGCTTGCCCCGTCGACGCTTCCCTACGACCTCCCGGACTACGCCCACCTCACCGACGCCGACTTCCGGGAGGCGATCGAGCAGGGCATGGCAGACCACCTGATCGAGCTGGACGCGATCGCGAAGGACACCGCGCCCGCGACCGTGGCCAACACGCTCGAGGCGTGGGAGCGCAGCGGCAGCCTGCTGACCCGCGCCATGAACGCGTTCTGGGTCGCGAAGGCGGCCGACACGAACGACGAGCGCGACGCGATCGAGGAGGACATCGCCCCCAAGCTGGCCCAGCACGAGGACGCGATCCTGCTCAACGCCGCGCTCTACGCGCGGCTGACCGACCTCCGTGACCGCCGCGACGCCGGCGACGTCACGCTCGACGCCCAGGAGACGCACCTCCTCACCGAGCGGCTCAAGGACTTCGAGCGCGGCGGCATCGCGCTGCCCGAGGACGAGCAGGCCCGCCTGCGCGAGCTCAACACCGAGCTCGCGACGCTGGCCACCAAATTCGACCAGCTGCTCGTGGCAGGTCGCAACGCGGCGGGCGTCCACGTCACCGACGAGGCCGAGCTCGACGGGCTCGACGGCGGCGAGAAGGCTGCGGCCAGGGAAGCCGCCGAGGAGGCCGGCCAGGACGGCTGGCTGCTGACGATCACCAACACCACCGGCCAGCCCGTCATCGCCAGCCTGCGCAACCGCTCCGTGCGCGAGCGCGTCCACCGCGCCAGCGTCGAGCGCGGCCTGGTGGCCGGCGAGCACGACACCCGCGGCGTACTCCTCACGATGGCCAAGCTCCGCGACGAGCGCGCGCGTCTTCTCGGCTACCCGCACCACGCGGCCTACGCCGCCGAGGACGGCTGTGCCGGCAGCACCGACGCGGTCAACGAGATCCTCGGCCGCCTCGGCCCCGCCGCCTACGCCATGATCCGCGCCCGCGGCGAGCAGCTCCAGGCCCACCTGCAGGAGATCGAGCCGGGCGCCAACCTCGAGGCCTGGGACTGGGCCTTCGTCGACAGCCTCCTGCTCCAGCAGGAGGCCGAGCTCGACCAGGGCGCCCTGCGGCCCTACCTCGAGTTCGACCGGGTGCTCGCCGACGGTGTCTTCGCCGCCGCGACCGCGCTCTACGGCATCACCTTCCACCGGCGTGAGGACCTCGTCGGCTACACCGCTGACGCGCGCGTCTACGAGGTGCGCGAGGCCAACGGCGACCACCTCGGCGTCGCCGTGATCGACCCCTACACCCGCTCGACCAAGCAGGGCGGAGCGTGGATGACGAGCATCGTCGACCAGAGCCAGCTGCTCGACGACTCCCCCGTCGTCACCAACACCTGCAACTTCCCGCCGCCCGCACAGTCGTCGGAAGAGGGCAGCCCGAGCCTGCTGTCGTGGGACAACGTGATCACGCTCTTCCACGAGTTCGGCCACGACCTGCACGGCCTCCTGTCGGACGTTCGCTTCCCGAGCCGCAGTGGTACGGCGGTGCCGCGCGACTTCGTCGAGTTCCCCAGCCAGGTCAACGAGATCTGGGCGCGCGAGCCCAGCCTGCTCGCCAACTACGCGCGCCACCACGAGACCGGCGAGCCGTTGCCGGCCGACGTGCTCGAGCAGCTGCTGCAGACCTCCGGCAAGGAGACCTACCGCTATGCCGAGCTGCTGGCGGCCGCCATCCTCGACCAGGCGTGGTACCAGACGCCGGCCACCGAGCTGCCGTCCGATCCCGAGGGCGTCGAGGCCTTCGAGCTGGCGGCGCTGGAGAAGGCCGGCGTCGGCTACGCGCCGGTCCCGCCGCGCTACCGCTCGACCTACTTCCACCACGTCTTCGGCGGCGGCTACTCCGCGGCCTACTACTCCTACCTGTGGTCGGAGATCATGGACGCCGACACCGTGGCCTGGTTCGTCGAGCGGGGCGGCATGACCCGAGAGGCCGGCGAGCACTTCCGCCGTACCCTCCTCGGCGCCGGCGGGTCGGTCGACGCGATGGAGTCCTACCGGACCTTCCGTGGCGGCGACCCCGACCTAGCCCACCTGCTGAAGCGGATCGGCGCGGAGTAGCAGTCCGAGCGGCTACAACGAGCGGAGCCGGTGCCACGCGAGACTCGCACCGGCCCGCACGGACGTGGGCGTGGGCAGCAGCCCGGGGAGCGGCGACCGTTGCCGGGTCCACTCGGGATCGCTGGGCAACGGGCCTTCGAGCCCGAGGCCGGCGACCGAGCGCTGCATCGCCTCCTTGACCGTCATCAACGCCTCTCCCGAGGCCGGCGTCCAGGTCGCGTCCGGCCGACAGACCATGTCGTGGCGCAGCGAGCCCACCAGTGCCGTGACGGTCCAGAACGGAGCCTGCACCAGCCCGGCCGCCCCGGCCGCGACGACCGCGGTCGGCGCCAGCAGCACCGGCACGCGCACCCGCACGAGGCGGGCGGCCCGACTGTAGGCCGCGAGCAGCCGCGGATAACGCTGCACGTCGGGACCACCGATGTCGAGCGACCCGACCAGCCCCGGCTCGGGATCGAACGCCTCGACCAGCGCGCGCACGGCGTCGGTGACCGCGATCGGCTGGATCCTCGATCGCAGCCACCAGGGCACGGGCTGGACCACCAGCAGCGACGCGAGCTGGCGGATGATCTCGAACGACGTCGAGCCCGCGCCGATGATCACGCCGGCCCGCAGGGCGAGCGTGGGGACGGACGAACGGAGCAGCTCCTCCTCGACGTCGAGCCGTGAGGCGAGGTGTGCCGACAGCTCACCGGTGGGCACATCCGGGACGAGCCCGCTGAGGTAGACCAGCCGGGTCACCGAGGAGGCGTCCACACCGCGGCGTACGACCTCGGCCCCCAGCAGGTCGGGACCCGAGAATCCTCGCCGGCTCAGCGAGTGCACGAGGTAGCAGACGGCGTCGACGTCGGCGAGCGCGGCCTCGACGTCGGCCGTCGAGGTCACGTCGCACTGCACCCAGTCGACCGACTGACCCCAGGTGAACCGTGACGGGCACGGCTCCGACGACGACGCCGCGACCACCTCATGACCCCGCTCGAGAAGAGCGGGCACGAGTCGCGAGCCGACGTAGCCGGTGGCGCCGAGGACGAGGATGCGCATGGTCATTCCTTCAGGTGCCGCAGCATGTTGGCCGAGAACCGACGGCCCATGACGGCGATGACGCCGTGCATGACGGTCTCGACGCCGATCCGCGACATCCGCGGCAGGGGCAGGTCGCACCAGATCTCGAGGTCGATGGCGACCGCGGTGCCGGAGCCGTCGGGCGTGAGCTCGTAGCTGCCCTCCACGCCGGTGCGCTCGTCGGTCCTGGCCGGGTCGTGGGCGAAGCCGATGTGGGTCGGCTCCTCGAAGGTCATCACCTCGGTGAAGGTGGGGCTGATCGTGGCGCTGAGCACCGGGATCCGGGCCAGGTGCCACGTCCAGTGATCGCCGTCGACCTCGATGCTCTTGAGGTAGGGCGTGAGCACCGGCAGCAGCTCCGGATCGATCAGGACCTTCCACACCCGGTCCGGCGATGAGTGCAGCTTCGCCTCGGACCTGGTGCGGGCGCGGAATCGGTTCACGCTCCGAGCCTAGAGATCACCCTTTCAGGTGCCGCGGAACGGCCCCGCTCTCGACGGGTGCCGGATCGTCTAATCTCGCACTCGTGCTCATCTCCGACGAACGCCGGATGCTCTTCGTCCACATCCCCAAGACGGGCGGGGCGTCGGTCGAGCAGCTGCTGCGCGAGATGTGCCCGGACGGCCGTTCGGTCGGCAAGCAGCGGCACGCGCGGCTGCGGCGGATCCTGGCCCAGCACCCCGAGCTCGAGGGCTACTGGTCGTTCGGCTTCGTGCGCAATCCCTGGGCCCGGATGGTGTCGTGGTACGCCATGATCGAGACCTGGGACCGGCGCTGGGGACCGGCGTCGGGGCGCCCGCAGGACGGGCAGTGGGGCTCGACCCGCGACGGCAACCCCCTGTGGCGCACGGTTGCGGCGTACGCCGACTTCGAGGAGTTCATCCTGCGCGGCACCGCCGAGGTCGACCGCCTCGCGATGCCGCAGGTCGACTACCTCGTCGACGGCGACCAGCGTGCCGACTTCATCGGTCGCACGGAGTCGCTGGCCGCCGACATGGCGACCGTCCAGCGCGAGCTCGGCATCGATGTCACCGAGATCCCGCGCCGCAACACGACGTCGCACGGGTCCTACCGCGACTACTTCTCCCCCGCCGCCCGTGACCGCATCGGCGAGGTCTACGCGAAGGACATCGAGGCCTTCGGCTACGACTTCTGAGCGGGCAGGTGCTTCGCCTTCCTGGGTCGCGGCGGAACGGCGAGTGCCGTGCCGCGCGCCCCGGACCACTCCCCGGTCTCCTGCAACCGTGCGTGGACGGCGTACTCCGGCGCGAAGTAGTCCTCGAGCGAGGCCCGC
Organism: Nocardioides sp.; assembly: GCA_039914485.1. Lineage (GTDB taxonomy): Bacteria > Actinomycetota > Actinomycetes > Propionibacteriales > Nocardioidaceae > Nocardioides. The sequence continues at coordinate 5,156 of JBDSPC010000523.1, read as the reverse complement.
ATCGCGTCCGACAGCTCGGGAGCGGCACGTTCCGAGGACACGTTGCGCCGCTCGACGCTGACGTCGGCGCCGAGCCGGTCACCGAACCACTCCTGCCACACGTCCGGACGTTCGACGGCAAACACCCGGTCCACCTGCACGACGTCGTCGACCGTGAGGAACCGCCCGGGTCGACCCCGCGGCGTCGGTGCCGTCGGGTCGCCCTCGACGTACAGCCTCGCGAACTCCTCGAAGGTCAGCTCGTGCGTGGAGTTGTCGACGCCGTCGTCGAGCCGGGCGCGATAGCGCCACCACGACTCGAGCCAGGCGACGGGTTCGCGGAACATCGTCACCAGCTCATAGCTCGAACGCGGGTGCCCGTCGGCGGCCAGTCCCGGCTCGATCCGCTTGGTGAAGCCCGCACAACCGAGGTGCTTGCGGCTCGGCGGCTTGTCGATGACGAGCGATGCGTACGGCGCCAGCGCGGACTCGATCGAGGTCGACGCACACTTGGGCATGGCCAGCAGCACGAACCCGTGCGTGGGGAAGGCCATCATGGCGACCGATCATTGCAGAGTTAAGGTTCGGCACGTGCCACGCCCGTCTGCCCCCGCCCTCATCGCCCTGCTCGTGTCGGGCCTGGTGCTGTCGGCCTGCTCGTTCGGTCGGGACGAAGCCCCCGACCCCACACCGCCTCCGTCCACGTCGGGTGTCACGGTCGGCGACCAGCCCAACATCGTGCTCATCACCTCGGACGACCAGACCAAGGTCGAGCTGAAGTGGATGCCGCAGACCCGGCAGCTGCTGGGCAAGGCCGGTCTGACCTTCAACAACATGATCGCGCCGCACCCCAACTGCTGCCCCGCGCGGGCGCAGATCCTCACCGGGGAGTACGCCCACAACAACGGCGTACGCACGAACTCACCGCCGTGGGGCGGCCACGAGGGCTTCAGCCCGGACACCGCGTTGCCATTGTGGCTGCAGGCGGCGGGCTACCGCACCGGCTTCGTCGGCAAGTACATGCACGGCTACGACGAGAACGACGGCATCGAGCCCGGCTGGGACCAGTGGAAGCCGATCGTCGGCATCCTGTCGGACTACCGCTCGTTCCTGCAGTACGACAACGGTCAGCTCGTGCAGTTCGGTGAGACCGACTACTACACCGACGTGGTCGCCCAGCAGGCCGCCGACCTCGTCACCGACTTCAGCGCCACCGGCGAACCGTTCTTCCTGTGGTCCAGCTTCATCGCCCCGCACGGCACGTGCCAGGGCAACGGCGAGGCCGACTGCTCCGGCCCCCCGCCCTCGGCTGACCGGCACGCCGGCCTGCTCGGTGACGTGCCGCTGCCGTCGCTGAAGGCACGCGCCTTCAACGAGGAGGACGTGAGCGACAAGCGCAAGGACATCAAGGCCCTGCCCATGGTCGACCCGGCCACCCAGCAGACGCTCTTCACCCAGCGGCTGCGCACCCTGGCAGCGCTCGACGAGGCCGTCGCCGGCATCGTGGCCTCCCTCGAGGCGGCCGGCACGCTCGACGACACGGTCATCATGTTCACCAGCGACAACGGCTACCTGTTCGGCGAGCATCGGCTGATCGGCAAGAACGTCCCCTACGAGGAGTCCATCCGGGTGCCGCTGGTCATGCGTGGCCCCGAGATCCCGGCCGGCGAGCGTCGCAGGCAGATCGTCGCCATGGTCGACCTCGCCCCGACGATCGCGGAGCTCGCGGACGCCGAGCCGATGGTCGAGATCGACGGTCGGAGCCTGTTGGGGTACGCCGTCAAGGACCGTCGCCAGCGCGACCGCGGGCTGCTCATCCAGGCCGGATCGAAGGGCAAGGACAAGGCCACCGCCTGGAAGTGGCGCGGTGTCCGCACCAAGCGCTACACGCTCGTGCGCTGGCAGGGCCCGCGCTTCGTCGAGCTCTACGACCGCACCCTCGATCCCGACCAGCTCACCAACGTCGCGCTCGAGCCGGCCTACCGCCGCGTGCGCAAGGCCCTCGCGGACTACCTCGACACGCTGGAGGACTGCCAGGACTCGAAGTGCCGCACCCAGGTGCCGAATCTGCCGGACCCGGCCTCCGCCGGTTGAGCCTGCTCAATCAGCGGAGGAGGCGATGCCCTCCAGCAGGATCGAGAGGTACTGGTCGGCCACGGCACCGTGGCTCAGCTCGCCGCCGGGGCGATACCACCGGACGGCGACCCAGACGGTGTCTCGGATGAAGCGGTAGACGAGGTGCACGTCGAGGTCCTGGCGGAGCACACCGGTCTCGACGCCCTCGTTGAGCAGCGTGAGCCAGATGTCACGGGACTGGACGCCGCGCTCGGCGAGATAGCCGAACCGCTCGAACGACCCGAGGTGGTCGGCGTCGTTCTGGAAGATCGCCACCTCGGCGGGGTGCCGGTCGATCGCCTCGAAGGACAGTCGGACGACGCGGTCGAGCTTGGTGCGGGCGTCGTCGTCGGAGGCCAGCACTTCGCCGTACCCCGCGAACAGCTCGTCCTGGAAGGTCGAGAGGATCTCGTCGACCATCGACTCCTTGGAGTCGAAGTGGTGGTAGAGGCTGCCGCTCAGGATGCCGGCGGCCTCGGCGATGTCGCGCACGGTGGTGTTCTTGAAGCCCTTCTCGGCGAAGAGGTCGGCGGCGATCCGCAACAGCTCGGTGCGCCGGCCTCCGTTCGTGGCGGGGGTGGTCACTGTCATCCGCGGGGCTCCTTGGGCAGGCCGAGCACGCGCTCGGCGAGGATGTTGCGCTGGATCTCGTCGCTGCCGCCGTAGATCGTGTCGGCGCGGGAGAAGAGGAAGAGGCGCTGCCAGGCGTCGAGGTGGTAGCCCGGCCCGGCCGTGAGCGCCGCGGGGCCGGCGATCGCCATCGCGAGCTCGCCGAGGTCGCGGTGCCAGTTGGCCCAGACGAGCTTGGCGATGGAGTCGGCTCCGGGCCCGGGGTCGGAGAGCGTGCGTACGGCGTTTGCCTTCATCACCGCCAGGCCGACCTTCGCCTGCGCAAGACGATCACGAAGGACCGGGTCGTCGAACGTGCCGTTGCCCTTCGCGAAGGTCACGAGATCGGCCAGCTCGCGCTCGAAGCCGACCTGCTGGGCCAGCGTCGAGACACCGCGCTCGAAGCCGAGCAGGTCCATCGCGACGCCCCAGCCCTGGCCGACGTCGCCCACGACGAGGCCGGCGGCCGTGCGGGCACCGGTGAAGAAGACCTCGTTGAACTCGGATCCGCCGGTCAGCTGCTCGATCGGGCGGACCTCGATGCCCGGTTGGTCGAGCGGGACGAGCAGGAACGAGAGGCCGCGGTGGCGTTGCGTGCCGGGCTCGGTGCGCGCCACGACGAAGATCCAGTCGGACACATGGGCGTTGGAGGTCCAGATCTTCTGGCCGTCGATGATCCACTCGTCGTCGATCAGCCGGGCCTTCGTCTGCACGTTGGCGAGGTCGGAGCCGGCGCCGGGCTCGGAGTAGCCCTGGCACCACAGCTCGGTGACGTCCGCGATCCGCGGCAGGAACCGCGCCTGCTGGTCCGGGGACCCGTGCGCGATCAGCGTCGGCCCGAGCAGCTCCTCGCCGAGGTGGTTGACCCGCGCGGGTGCCTGGGCGAGGGCGTACTCCTCATGGAAGATCACCTGCTGCGCCAGGCTCAGCCCGCGACCGCCGTGCTCGACCGGCCAGCCCACGCAGGTCCAGCCGTGGGCGGCCAGGTGCCGGTTCCAGGCGAGGCGCTCGTCATGCGCCTCGTGCTCGCGGCCGGGGCCGCCGAGTCCCTTGTACGCCGCCCACCCACCGCGCAGGTTGGCGGCGAGCCAGTCCCGGATCTCGGTCCGGAACTCCTCGTCGGTGGGCGCAGTCATGCTGCTACCCTACCAAGCAATTGCTTGGTTTGAGGAGAAGGTCATGACACGCACCGAGGAACAGGTCGAGCTGGCCGCCATCGTCCGCTCCCTGCTCGACCGGCGCGCGGACAGCGCGTCCGTCCGGACCGCGATGACGTCGGAGTCCGGCTTCGACGAGGCACTCTGGCAGACCCTGTGCGAGATCGGCGTGACCGACCCCGACCTCACGCTGGCCGAGACCTGCGTCGTGCTCGAGGAGCTCGGCCGCTCGCTGGTCCCCACTCCCCTGCTCCCCACCGCGATCGCCGCGTCCGCATTGATCGCCGACAGGGATCCGGACCACCTGCTCCCGCGCATCGCCGCGGGTGAGATCGCCACCATCGCGACCCCCGAGCACGTCCTCTTCGGCGCCCAGGCGCAGATCGTCATTGCGTACGTCGACGGCCACCTCACCCAGGTCGAGGAGACGCCCAGCAAGGTGGCGGCGATGGATCCGACCACGCAGCTCGCGACGCTGGACCTGGACGTGGACCCGCTCCCCGACCACGTCCGCGACGTCGCGCTCGTGCTCACCGCCGCCCTGCAGGTCGGCGGCCTGCAGCGCGCCCTCGACGACACAGTCGCCTACAGCCTCCAGCGGGTGCAGTTCGGCCGGCCGATCGGTTCCTTCCAGGCGCTCAAGCACCGGATGGCCGACCTGCTCGTCGAGCTCGAGCTGGCCCGCTCGGCGATGCTGCACGCGGTCGACGGGCTGGTCGACGGGTCCGCCGATGCGCCCGAGAGGTCGGCCGTCGCTGCGGCGTACTGCACCGAGGCCTTCAACCATGCCGCCGGCGAGATGATCCAGCTGCACGGCGGCATCGCGATCACCTGGGAGCACGACGCGCACTTGGTGTTCAAGCGCGCGCACGCGCTCGGCGCGCTGTGGGGCCAGCCGCACACCCATCGTGCGCGACTGGCCCTCTGAGCGAACGGATCAGCCGTTGCCGCCGGCGCGGAAGGCCAGCCAGGCATCACTCATGCGGTCGGCCTGGCCCTCGGTGAACATGTCCATGCAGGAGTCCTGCGTGTAGTCCATGAAGTTGTGGATCGGGTCGATCCCCGGGGCCGGGCAGGTGTCGGTGGGCAGGCCGGTCTCGGGGTCGATGACCGGGCAGTCGAACTGCGGGAAGGCCTCGCGCGGCGTGTCAGCGACACCGTCACCGCTGGCCGAGCAGCCACCCGCGAAGGTGTGCTCGAGCATCATCCAGTGCCCCACCTCGTGGGTCAGGGTGTCGCCGAGGGAGTACTTGCCGGCGGTGCCGCCGGGCATGGACTCGTCGAGCATGACGACGC